>CAILKC010000641.1 GCA_903834675.1 uncultured Victivallales bacterium
CTACATTTACGCCGACGTCGCATGGTCCGCCCCTTCAGGGCTCAAACCTCGGGGAGGACAGGGACCCAGGGCGTTGCCCTGGGCGCCCGAAACGCCCCTTTGGGGCTGAATACCTCGGCCCATCCTTATTGCACAGGTTGAGAAAGCGGAGTAGGCACAAGAGGGCTCAGGGCCCGGGGTTCAGGGTTCTAGCCTGGATTATTCACCACCAAGAACCCGAAGATCACCAAGTTCCGGGCGAGCGTCGACCGGCGAAATCGGCTACGCGGCGGCGCGCTATCTGGTCATTTGGCCAGAGGCGGCAGACTGGCGGGGCCGTTGCGGACGCATTGGGCGGGTGGTATCGTCAGAGCGGGCCGGGGCCTGGCGCTGGCGGTTGAAACCTGGCGCCTGGCCTACCGGGCCAGCAAGGTCGTGAGGTCACCTGGTCTTTGTGCGAGGTCTGCTTGAGGCATATTCTATGACTCGACGCGAACGCTTGATGGCCACCTTGCGGGGAGAGCCGGTAGACCGTCCGCCGGTTAGCTTCTACGAGATTGACGGCTCCCAGGACCTGGAGGATCCCCATCCGTTCAACATCTACAACCATCCATCTTGGCGACCACTGGTGGAACTGGCCCGCGCCAAGACCGACTGCATCGTCCGGCGCGGCGTGGCGTTTAGGAACACGTCGCCGTACCCCCTGCAAGAACGGTGTGCTACCGAGACCCGCGAAGATGCCCACGGCAGCCAATTCATCACGACGACTATCCGGGTCGGCAAGCGCACGCTAACCCGCCGTCACCGGCGCGACCGGGACCTTAACACGACCTGGGAAACAGAGCACTTGCTCAAAGATCTGGACGACCTGAAGGCCTACCTGGAATTACCGGAACTCGCGTTGGGCGGTGAACCGGATACCGCTGGCATCCTGAAGGTGGAAGAACAATTGGGCGATGCCGGCATTGTCATGATTGACCGGAGCGAACCCTTGTGCGATGCCGCCCAGCTGTTTGACATGGCCACGTTTACCGTCTTGGCGTTGACCGAGCCGAGCTGGTTTCACAAGCTGGTGGAACGGTTTGCCCGCGTCCATTACTGGCAGGTTGACAGAATCGCCCGAGCCCTGCCAGGGCGGCTTTGGCGCCTCTGCGGCCCGGAATACGCGACGCCACCCTACCTGCCGCCCCGGCTGTTCCGGGAATATGTGACGGCGTATGACACGCCGATCGTCGCCGCCATTCAGCGCCATGGCGGCTACGCGCGGATTCACTGTCACGGCCGGCTGAGGGATATCCTGGACGACATCGCGGCGACCGGCTGCACGGGGATCGATCCGATCGAGCCGCCGCCCCAGGGCGACGTGGAGCTTGCCTATGTCCGGCTGAAGGTCGGCCAACAGATGACACTGTTCGGCAACCTGGAGGCCAGCGACGTCGAGAACCTGCCGACAGCGGAGTTCGAGCGCAAGGTCCGCACGGCCATCCGCGAAGGCACGGCGGGGCCGGGCCGTGGGTTTGTGCTGATGCCGTCCGCGTGTCCCTACGGCCGCGTATTGCCGCCTCTGGCCCTGGCCAACTACCAGAGGATGGTGGACGTGGTGGGGGAATTCGGCAACCCCGCTGGAGCGTGAGCTGGCAACCCCACTCAGCCGTCTCGCACCCCTACGCCCAGAGGCGCTGCTGAAGCTGATCCGACGTCGACAGGAGACGCGCGATGACCGTACTGCGAACCCCCTCTGTCACCTCCAGTGTCAGCCTGGTCGGCCTGCTGGGAGGAGCGCTGGCAAGCGCCCTTGGCGCGTCGGGGCCGGACGCTGCCGCCGCGCCGGGCCAGGCTCCTCCCCGCGGGCTGGCCGAGAGCGTGGAGCAGGCGTGGACGGTGACCTGGCAGCGGTTCTACAAGAGCGACACGCAGTTGTTCTACGATTACCTGAGCAGCTACGAGCCCGGCCAGGAACTACGGCACCTGCCGACCGCCGCTGAGGTGGCCCGGCAGTACCCGAACCCCTATGGCTATGGAACCGGCATGGAGGACTGCATGATCTCCGCCGGGGCCATGCTTTCCACGCTCGTGGACCGCTATGCGGTCACCCGAGACGAAACACTCCGCGAGCGCGCCGACTCTGTCTTCCAGGGGGTTCAGCGTTGTGCCACAGCCCACGGCGTGCCGGGGTTCTTGGCTCGCGGCGTCTGCGACGAGGACCTCAAGAGCATCTACGTGAACTCCTCGCGGGATCAGTACACGCATGCCGTCCATGGGCTGTGGCTCTACTTCCACAGCCCGCTGAGCCGTGCCTCGACACGGTCCGCTGTCGGCGAGGTCTGCGCCGCGATTGCGGACAGGATGACGCGGAACGTCACGCCCGAGAATGACTATGATTCCCTGCGGGCCGACGGTACGCGCGACTCGCGCGGCATCAGCAGGATGTGGCACGTCAAGGGCCACGAGGCAGCCCGGCTGCCGATGCTCTACGCCGCCGCCTGGGACACCACGGGCCGGCGGGAGTACCATGAACGGTTTCGTACGTACATCGCGCCGGCCGTTGAGCAGTCGTTCGTCATTGAGGACGGGCAACCCACCTACGCCTTGCTGCAGATGCAGTGCTCGCTGGAACTGCTGGCGCGCCTGGAGCAGGACGCCGAACTGGCCCAGCAGATGCGCCGAACCATGGCCACGGTGTCCGGGCGGTGCGCCGCCCGTGCCGCAGTCGCAGACCGGACCGCCCAAGATCTTGATCTGACCATGGTTGGCCCAGATTGGCGCCAGAGCGGGGGGCTGGTCGGCGAATACCGCAAGGTCTGGTACTGCATTCGCGAGAGCGGCGAGGCCGCGCTGACCCAGTTGCTCGATCAGAACACGGCGTTTCCCGCGGCGCAGGCTGACCTGCTGGCGCGTGCATTTGCCCGGCTGGACTACGAGCGCCTCTCCAGCGTGGGCATCCTTCACCTGCAGGCCGCCTACTGGAAGGCCCGCCGGTGCGGGCTCTTCGGGGAGTAGAAAACCGGGGCCCGTGACCGCCACCAAGGCCCGGGGCCTGGCGGGCGGGAGCTGGGTGGTGGGCGAGCGGGCCGGCAGCACCCCCACGCTGGGCGTCGCCGACGTGTCGTCAGTCCGTCCGCTATGCCGCACGGGAGCGGGGGATTTCAGGACGATCACGTCCGACGTATGGAGACGGGTCGCGGTCCACGACACCCCATGGCCCATCAAACCGTCTCATCAAACCCGAAACCCGTCCCATGCTCAGCGGTGCCTAGTGGGTCTCCAGGGGGCTCGCCGAAAGTTTGATATAGGTTTGATGGACCCAAAACGGAAACAAACAACCCCCTGCACCCGTGTCACACGTTAATGGGGATAAGGACATTAAGTGGAGCCAGCTGCCGGAATCGAACCGGCGACCGCCTGATTACAAATCAAGTGCTCTACCGACTGAGCTAAGCTGGCTTGAATCACGGCGCCATCCCGCCGGGGGCGAAGCGCCAGGCCAATATACCCGAGAGGCCGGACAGGTCCAATGGCAGCGGCCGACTATCAGGCGGACTTTTCGCGCTCCAGGCGCGCGCCGACCCGCAGGAGGGTGTCGAAGTCGTCAGGATCGAGGGAGCCATCAGCGAGCGGCCCGCTATTGAGGAGTAGGTTGGCTTCCTGAGCACCGGCTTCCCGTAGCGTCTCCCACACCTGATCTTCGCTCAGATGCTTGCCTTTCGCCTCCGCCAGGTAGCCCCAGCTTCCGGGGGTCATCGTGGTGCAGATCTCGCGCGGTTTCTTGCGGTCGGCGGCGAGCTGACCCCGCGGACCGGACGGCTGGGCGTCTGCGGGCAAGCGGTGTTCTGGCGCATAGAAGTCCTCGGTGCCCAGCAGTCCCTGCTTGTAGGACACCAGGACCTGCGGCTGCAGGCTGTGGATCAGGTCGTAGAGATCCTGGCACTTGAAGCGCTGGCAATCGCCGGACAGCGGCACCGCGATGCCATCGAGCCAGATGGCGGCGATGGGGCCATAGCTGGTCAGCAACTCGTGGATTTGGTTTTCCACAAACTCCAGATAGAGATCGAGGTTGTGCTGGTCGCCGTAGGCATAGGCAGGCTCAGGGGGCTGGTAGTCGGGTCGCGCACTGCCGCCCCACTGGTCGTTGTTCGGGGCCTGCGGGTGCCTCCAGTCGCGGCCGTGGGAGTAGTACAGGCACAGCCCGATACCCTGGCTCTCGCAGGCCACCGCCAGTTCCGCGACCAGGTCGCGCCGGGCGGGAGAGGTGGCGCTATTGAACTCGCTAAACTGCGAGTTCCAGAGGCAGAACCCATCGTGGTGGCGCGTGGTCAGATTCACGTAGCGCATGCCGCAGGCGACGGCGAACTCGACGATGCGCATGGCGTCAAAACCATCCGCCGTGAACTGGTCCTTAAGCATGGCGTACTCGGCCACCGGGATCTTCTCACGGAATTGCACCCACTCGTGCCGACCCAGGATGGAATACAGCCCGTAATGCAGGAAAAGCCCGTAGCGCGACTCGCGGAACCATTGCAGGCCCGCCTGGCGCGCGTCCTTGCGGTAGAGCTTTTTGTAGTCTGCCAGGTAGGACGGCGAGGTGTCGATCTGCCCCGATGGCCCGGGAGTGAAAAGCTGCGTTTCTTGCATCGTTTACCATCCATTTCAGCGACCTGTGCAATAAGGATGGGCCGTGGTATTCAGCCCCAAGGCGGCGTTTCGGGCGCCCAGGGCAACGCCCTGGGTACCCGTCCACAGCGAAGATTGAGCCCTGAAGGGGCGGACCATGCGACCTCGGTGCGAAGGTAGGGTAGATGGCTCGCCCCTACAGGGCTCAAACCCATAACCATTCTA
>CAILKC010000642.1 GCA_903834675.1 uncultured Victivallales bacterium
CCCGGTGGAGATGCGGTGGGCTCCACCGCCGCGCCCGAGGCCGGGCGCCTCTCCAGAATGCCCGGTGGAGATGCGGTGGGCTCCACCGCCGCACCTGAGGCCGGGCGCATCTCCAGAATGCCCGGTGGAGATGCGGTGGGCTCCACCGCCGCACCTGAGGCCGGGCGCCTCTCCAGAATGCCCGGTGGAGATGCGGTGGGCTCCACCGCCGCGCCCGAGGCCGGGCGCATCTCCAGGGGAATGGAGCGGCCGCGGCCCGCGGCCAGGCGCCTCTCCAGCCGCCAGGGGACAGCTCGGGAGAGTTGCTCCTGCTTCAGAATGAAACCGCCTTGGGGGAGCGAGCTGGGCGGGAACCGCCACGGCCAATGATAGTGTATAGTACAGCGTTCTAATTCGAGTACAGGCCTCCGGGTGCGCCGGCACGCTGCCGGGTGCTCTGGGGAGGGGCCGCAATAGTCCGAGGAGCAGCATGAAAGTTCAGCATCGCTTCTTCCGTGGGGTAGCCGCTCTGGCGGTTTTCTGGGGCGCCGGGGCAGTCTATGCCCAGATCGAAGTCAAAAAGGTCGCCGGTGAAGAAAACCCGTCCCTGGTGCTGACTCGTTTCGAGGGCAGTGACGCGGTCCGCAAGAAGTTGGTTGACACCCTGTCCCGCTGTGACTGGTTCGCCGTGCTGCCCAGCGCCACGGATGCCGACTTCACGGTCTCCGCCCGGCACACGACCGGCGGCCAGGAAAGCCTGGAGCTGCAGGTAGTCTCCCGCAAGCAGGGCAACTTCGCCCTGCGTGCCGCGGCAGCCGGCGGCCGGACCGACGAGGTGGTGTACCGCGCCGTCGATGCACTGCTGAACAAGGCGTTCAACATCCCAGGCCTCTGTAACTCGCGCCTTGCCTTTGCGGTCGCCGGCGCCGGTAACCTCAAGGAGGTCTACTCCTGCCGCTTCGATGGTTCCGAGGCGCGCCGGATCACCCATAACGGCAGTATCAGCACCGAACCGACCTGGGGCGGCAACGGCCAGTTGCTGGTCTACACGCTGTACCAGAACAACGCCACCTCCGTCGTGCTGGTCGACGTGACCAACGACCGCCAGAAGCGTCTGAGCCGCTTTCCCGGGCTCAATGCCGGGGCCGATCTCAGCCCCGACGCCCAGTGGGCCGCCATCACGCTCAGCAAAGACCGCCGGGTCGATCTCTTCATCCTGTCGGCACAGACCGGCCAGATCGCGCGCCAGGTGACCAACGACCTCGCCGCCGAGTCCTCGCCCTGCTGGTCGCCGCGCGGGGACCAGCTCTGCTACGTGTCCGACCGTGCCGGCAAGCCCCAGCTTTTCCTGGTGGCGGCGGGCGGTGGCAGCTCATCCCGACTGCTGCGTGAATCTGAGGAAACCGTGTCCCCGGACTGGTCCCCCGTGTCGAACAAGATCTGCTTCGCCGTACGCCTGGGCAATGAGTACGCCATCGGGGTGGTCGATATGGCCGACAGCTCGCGCAAACGCGAGATCATTACCAACGCCGCCGGCAGTTGGGAATCGCCCTCGTGGGCGCCGGACGGCCGCCATGTGGTGTGTTCCCGCCGAGTCCAATCCCGCCGCGAACTGTATATGGTCGATACCTGGCACCCGCACCTGACGCCCATCACCAAGAGCGGCGATTATTCCCTGCCCTCGTGGTCCACGGTGTTGCCGTGACCAGTCGGCAGCGTACCAGGCAGTCTGCTACACTATGACGGCGCCAGCCAGCTCTGAGGCGATCTTGCCCCGGCCCCCTGCCAGGGCCTTCCTGGTGGGCCTCGGCGGCATCGGCATGAGCGGCCTGGCCCAATACCTCCAGGCACGCGGCTATGCCGTGGCCGGCAGTGACCGGCTGCTCGACGGCCCCGGCCGCCAGGAGCTCGTCGACAAGCTCCGCCGTCTCGGCATCGCAGTCTTCCCCCAGGACGGCAGCGGGCCACGCGAGTTCCGCCCTGATGTGCTTGTGGCCTCGGCCGCCGTCGAACCCGGCAACCCCGACTTCCTTGCCAGTCCCGCCTGCCCCGTCTGCTCTCGAGCCCGCGCCTTGGCGACCCTCCTCGACCGCGAGGCCGGCCGCCAGATCGCCGTGGCCGGCTCTGCCGGCAAGACCACGGTCACCGGTTGGCTGGCCGCCAGCCTGCGTGCCCTCGGCCACCGCGTCCTCGTGGTCAACGGAGGCTACCTGATCGAGGCGGAATCTGCCGACCGGCCAGGTAACTTTGCGGCTGACCCCGACCCGGAGTTCCTGGTCGTCGAGGTGGACGAAAGCGACAAGAGCCTGATCGAGTTTCGCCCGCAGGTCGGAGTGGTGCTGAACGTCGGAACCGACCACTACGACCGCGCCGAACTGCTGACCGTCTTCGGCTGCTTCCTGGACCGCTGCCGGGAGGCCTGCGTCCTGCCGGCGGACCTGGCACGGGAGCTGGCGGGACACGGCCCGAACCGTCGGGTGTGCTTCTCTGCCGAACCCACCAGCGAGGCCGCCGTGCTCTGCCCGACCGCCTACGTCCCGGGGCCGCGCGGCGCCGCCTTCCACATCCCCGGCGCTGGGGTCGTGGAAAGCCGGCAGTTCGGCTACCACTCCGCCGTCAACGCCAGCGCCGTAGCTGCGACCCTCCAGGCGGCGGGCATCACCGCCCCGACCGCGGCCCTGCGGCACGCGCTGACCGCCTTCCGCGGCGTCCGCCAACGCTTCGAGTTCGTCGGCACCACCGCCCGCGGCATCCCCGTCTACAACGACTATGCCCATAACGTGCAGAAGATCGCCGCCGCCCTGAATACGGCCCGCGAAGCCGCCGGATCCCCGCTGCTGGCGCTCTTCCAGCCGCACGGCTACGGCCCTCTTGGCTTTATGCGTGAGGCACTGCGCGAAACGCTGAGCCGGACCCTGCGCCCCGGCGACCGCTTCATCCTGCTGCCGGTCTACTACGCCGGCGGCTCCTCGTCCTTTACGCCCACCGCGGACGAGATCGCCGCGGAGTACGCCGTCGCTGGCCTGGCTGTGCAGGCCGTGAAGTCACGCGCCGACGCAGTACCCATCGTGGCCAACGATACGGCAGCCCGCGCTATCCTCGTCATGGGGGCGCGAGACCCGGCGCTGCCCGACTTTGCCGCCAGGCTTTGCGCAGCTACCTGAAACCACAATGCCTAACACCGTCAGTCCGCCGCGGCGGACTGACCGCGGAGTGCTCGAGTATGGTGAACCAGACCCCAGACCCCAGACCCGGCCCAACTCGTTCCGGCCCCCCCCCTCCCAGGCCAGACTCACGGCCTGCCCCCAGGACAGACTCACGGCCTGCCCCCAGGACAGACTCACGGCCTGCCCCCAGGACAGACTCACGGCCTGCCCCCAGGACAGACTCACGGCCTGCCCCCAGGAC
>CAILKC010000643.1 GCA_903834675.1 uncultured Victivallales bacterium
CCCGCAGGTGAGGATATGGCCGAACCAGAGGGCCTGCACTGCCTCAACCAGCGTCCGTGCGCCGTGTTCTGGGACACGCTCGCACACCTCGGCCATCCGGCTGAGCCGCTCACGTTCCGTCGGTTCAGCAGCCGCGCTGGCCAGCCGACGCGCTTCTTCCGCATAGCGCTGCCCTAGCAGGGTACCCGCGGCGCAGACCCGCAGCGCCGCCTGCCAGAACCCTTCGCCCCGCGCGTAGGCCGGAGCACCCAAGGGTTGCGCCTGCATGGCCGCCTCGATCTCCCGACGCAGGCCGCCAAAGCCCAGACGCAGGAGCTTCGGGTAGTCCCGGATCGAGTGGTTCTCCATCCAGCCAATGGCCGTGTAGATAGCCTGACCGGCAGGCGTGTTCTGCTCCGGCCCCGCATCGAAAGCCGGACGCCCAACCATAGCCCAGGTGCGCCCTCGGGTCACCTCGTGCCACTGCCGCAGCACGCTGCGAAGCTGCTCAAGCTCTCCCGGACCGATGCCGTATTCGGCCAGGCGCTCGCGCTGGTCGATGAAACGCGGGTCGTCCGGCGATACCAGCCAGTGCCCGGTACAGTGCTCGCCTGCCAGGCGCCAGTCCGGATAGATGCGAACTTCGCTGAGGCGCACCAGTTCCAGCAGAGTCGCCGCCCGGACCTCCGACACACTCATCCCCGGCTTCCAGGCCCGCAGCAGCGCCGCGGTACGGGCGAACGGGTTAGCATCGGGCACCCACGACCCGCAGCGGTTGTTGTGTGCCTGCGCCAATACCCCTCGCCGCGACATGACGTCAGCTCGCACCCGCTGCAGCCACTCCGGCAAGGCCATCTTCATCGTCGGGTTCACCTGTTGTTCTGCCATGCCTATGGACGTACACCCACAAGCACGGTTCGTCAACTTCCCCGAGACGAATGAGGGCAGTCCCTGCTAACGTCCACACCGGCTGCCGACAGCAGGTCGCGGGAACCTGAGGTCTCGGGAAAACACTAAAGAGAGTAAATCGGTGGTGTTACAGCGTCAGGACCGGCCTGACCGAGGCGGCCTGGCGCTGAACATCGGGAACAGAGTCGTCACCACGGATCCGGAGATGAGAGCATGGCCACTGTCAAGAACCTGCAGGACGCTTTTGCTGGCGAGAGCCAGGCCAACCGCAAGTACCTCGCCTTCGCCAAGAAGGCCGACTTGGACGGCTTCCCGCAGGTCGCCAAGTTGTTCCGCGCCGCTGCCGCCGCTGAGACCGTCCACGCCCACGCCCACCTGCGCGTGCTCGAGGGCGTGAAGGACACCGCCGCCAACCTCGCCGCCGCGATCGAGGGAGAGGGCTTCGAGTTCCAGAGCATGTATCCGAAGTTCCTGGCAGAAGCCCAGGCCGAAGGCGACAAGAAGGCCGAATCCAGCTTCAAGAACGCCTTGGCGGTCGAAGAGATCCACTACACCCTGTACAGCGCCGCGCTACAGGCGGTGAAGTCCGGCAAGGACGTTGGTGCCACGGCCGTCTACGTCTGCGACGTCTGCGGCAACACGGTCTACGGCGCCGCCCCGGACAAGTGCCCCGTCTGCGCCGCCGTCAAGGCACGCTTCATGGCCATCGCCTGACCGGCAGTGCGCCGCTGGAGCCGCGGCTCGATCGGCTGCTGGCTGACGTGTAACCCCGGGTGAGGTGGTACTTCACCCGGGGTGTTTGTTTTTCCCCGCAAAGGTCCCTGACGCAATCCACCAGGCCTCAGCGCCGCAGGCAACCAGAAAGCCATGCCTGTCCGCAGCGGCTAAGGGGGCTCTATGCGGCCGCGTGGACGGCTAACCGCGTGGACGAGTAGCTGCCGGTTGGGTATGTTGCCATACTACGCCACCAGAGCGCCTGATCCAAGACGGGACGACAGTAGGAGACGCGCGCTCGCGGACTGCGGTGGCAAGGCCGCGGAAGCGACCGCGACATTTTGCCCAGAAGAGCGACGCCAACGGCGTGGCGTCCAGAAAGTAGGTCGTGACTCCGCTCGCGACGTGAGGCCAACGGCGTGGCGTCCTACGTTCCAGGAGGCGAGACGCATGGACCCGCAACAGATCGAGGTCAGATGCCCCGGCTGTGGGGCGCGCTACTGGGTCGAACCGGCGCAACGGGGCGCCTCGGCCGAGTGCGGCCACTGCTCCCTCGAGTTTACCGTGCGGAGCGAAGAGGACACGCCGACCCTGCCGGGGCAGGTCACCGTCGCCTTCGACGGCGCGGTGC
>CAILKC010000644.1 GCA_903834675.1 uncultured Victivallales bacterium
CCCGCGGCAACGGTGGCGTACTCGTGGAAGCCGACCTGGCCATCGGTGCCGTTCTGCATCTGGATCACCAACACGGTGTCGCCATTGGCAAAGGCCGACCCGTTGGCAACGGGGAGCGACAGCGTGCCGGCAGCGAGGTTCGTCGTCAGCCAGGTGCAGGCGTTTACCGTCGTATCGGTTGCGGTGACGTCGAGCGCGCCGTCCGCGCCGGTGGAGCGTCCGGCCTCGTCAAAGACCGCGACTGAGTCACTCTCTGAGACCGCGCCTGGGCTGTTGTAGTAGAGGAAGAAGACGCTGGTGCTGTCGGCCGCCAGGGCCGGCAAGCGCAACCAGACGAAGGCTTCGCTGCCGTCGGTCTGGCTCTCCACCCAGTAATCGACCGGGTTGCCGGCCTGGTCGGCGAAACGCAGGTCGCTGAAATCGGTGGCCATGCCCGTAGCGTAGGGCACCTGCAGGCGAACCTGCACGTCCTGCTGTGCCGGCCGTGCCTGGTTGTTGACCAGTAGCGCCTGGCGCTTGGCCCAGGCAGGGCTCCACCAGGCGCCGCCGACCGGGAGGACCGACCGGACCGCGGAGAAGCTGATGTTTGCCCCCGGGGCGCCGAAGGCCGGGTTGGGGTCGATCACCGCCAGGGGAGCGCCGGCGGGCGGCGGACCCGAGGGGGCAGCCACGCCAAGGCAGTTGCTGTTGGTGTTGGCGGTATTGATGCGGACGGCGCCGCGGAAGGTACCATCGCCGTTGCCGGCGTAGTAGTAGACCTGGCGACTGGTATAGGTTACGGCGATGATGTCGTCGTTGCCGTCGCCGTTGAAGTCGTAGTTGTCATAGCTGCCGTAGTTGTTGAAGTCCAGCGAGGGCACGTAGGTAGGAGTCGCGAAGGTGCCATCCCCGCGCCCGGCGTAGAAGTTGGGGTCGCCGGAGTCGGCATCAGCGGCAATGACGTCGGGATTGCCGTCGCTGTTGAAGTCGCCAAGCACCACAGCGTAGGGGTCACGCCGGCTGCCGATCAGGGTGGTCTCGGTGAAGACGCCATTGCCGTCGTTCCGCCACAGGTAGAGCTTGCCGTCGGTGCTGCCGCGGACCAGGTCGAGGTCGCCGTCGTGGTCGACATCGGCGGCGTCGAGACCGCGCCCGTTGCCGCGGCCGGTGTTGGTGATACGGGAGGTGAAGCCGCCGCGGCCGTTGCCAAAGGCAAGGGCCATGTAGGCGCTTTCGCCTGAAATTGCGATATCGGTATTGCCATCGCGGTCGAAGTCACCCTCGGCCATGCCGTAGGGCCAGCTCACGTTGTTGAGGGTCAACACCGGCCCGGCGTTACGGAAGTTGTTGGCGCCGTCGTTGACAAAGAGGAAGAGGGTGAGGGTGGAGCCGCTGTAGACGCTGCCGGTGACGAAGTCGAGGGCGCCGTCGCCGGTGAAGTCGGCGATAGCGGCAGCCCGGGGGTTGCCACCGACGAAGCCCACATAGCGCCAGTTAGCCCAGGTGCCATCGCCCAGGCTATCCGCCACGTAGACGTAGCCGCTGTCGTCGGTCACGACCATGAACGGGGTGGGCTCGACCACGGTGACGCTGAAGCTCTGCGTGGTACTGAGGCCGCGGCTGTCGGTGGCCCGCACGGTCACAGGGTTGCGGCGCGCCGTGAGTGCGGTTGGGCGCCAGGAGATGACCCCGCTGGCGGCGTCGATGCTCATCTCGGCGGGAGCGGAATCAAGGCTGAATCTGACCGTGTCGCCGAAGGTGGACTCGGCGTCGCTGGCGTCGACATCGTAACGGTAGGCGCGGAGTTCGACGGCCTCAACCACCGCCTCGGAGGTAATCACCGGCGCGTGGTTCTCCCCGCCGACCACGACGGTGAACAGATCGCTGTCGCGGTTACCGTCGTTGTCGGTGACGGTGAGGGTGCCCTGGAAGATGCCGCTGCGCGGATAGGCATGGGTGCCGACGGGCCCGCTGGCACTGGTGCCGTCGCCGAAGTCCCAGCGGTACTCGACCAGGGTGCCGTCGTCGCTGGAGCCCAGGCCGTTGACCGCGAGGGTGCCGCCGACCGCGATGTCGGCGACGTCGAAGCCGGCGTCGGCGACGGGCAGGCCGCTGGCGACGAGGCGTACGTCATCGAGCAATGCCGCAGAGTTGCGTCGGCCATCGCCGACGTCGGTGAGGCGGAACTCGACCGCGAAGAGGTCAGGGCTGCCGGTCAGTGCGGACAGGTCCACCACGATCCCCTGCCAGCCTGTCATCTCGGCGTAGTCGGTCCAGGGGGCTGGGTAGTACGGGTGGTAGGTGTCGAGGACACGAAGGGTGGTTTCGGCGAGGGTGGTCTGGTTGCGCAGGATGACGGCGAGGCGGTCGTTGGTCCGACTGGGGGTGGGCTCGTCGGTCAGGAAGGCGGCCTGGAAGCGCAGTTGGGAGGCACCCGTGGGGATGGCAACGCCGGGGAAGACCACGGTGGCGAGGGTGGCGTCGCTGGGTTCGCTGCCAGCGTCGGGGGCGGTGCCGAGCAACGCCGCCTTTGCGCCTTGGGGTGGGGTGAGGACGCCGAGGCGGGTCACGATGCGGGCCCCGCCGGTAGTGGTCATGCCGGTGAAGCCGCTCTCGAAGCCGCCATCGGCGGAGCCAAAGGGGACGCCGTTGGCATGAGCCCGCAGGGGCGTCAGGGCAGCCCCAAGGACCGTCACCACGGCGACGGCACGCAGGACGTCCCAGCAGAAGTGTCGGATTCGGTTCAGCCCAAGGTACATCGGGTGGTCACTCCTTGCTCAGCATCTCACTATGAGCCGTCCTGCCGACGGCTGCGGTCCGACGCCGGCCCCGCGGCCGGAGTCAGGGTGTGGGCAGAATCTCATTGGCGACTGAAACGGTCTGAGCGGAACGCCAGGCTCATGATGAAGTTAAGGGACCAGTCGACCGGCGGTCCGACGGAGGTGGTGGAGGGAATGGAAACACCGGCCGAGGCGGCGAAGCCGAGGGCGGTGGAGCCATTCCAGAAGTTACCGCTGAGGACGCTGGCGCGGTCGGTGTTCATGCCGAACGAGAGGGAGACTTCGCCGCCCGCGCTCAAGGCCCCGCCGGAGAAGGAACCACCGATACTACCGCCGAGGCTGAGGCCATCGAGCTTACCGGAGTCGGTGGCCCCCCACACCCTGGCTAGGCCCAGGCCAACGCTGAGGCCGACGTCGGTATTGAAGTCGTACAATTGCGATTGCAGGGCGAACGAACTGAGGAAGCCGATCCACATTTCGAGGTTCAGGGCGTCGGCCGACCAGAAACCCGTGGGGGGTGAGGCGTCACCGCCGGCCAGGAGCATGGTTGCGTTCATGAAGTCCGACATGGACATCATGGCGGTAAAAGCGTCGTCGAACTCTCCCATCTTGCGCATGTTGACGCCAAAGGCGAAGACCTCGTGGCGCACGGCCACTTTGCGGGACGTTCCGAGGGCCATCGAGACCACCATTTGCGAGCCGATGGTGCGTCCTCCGACACTGGCCGACATGCTGCTGGACATCTGGACCCAGTCCCCGGCGAACTCGGGTTCGACCAGGTTGTGGCCGTCGGTACGGCCGTTGTCGTTGATGCCATCGAACTGAGAGCCGATGGCGAAGGGGTGGAGGTCCGTGACGATCGCGAGGAAGTTGACGGCCGCCAGGGTGCCGATGATGGCGCAGGTGGTGCTCAGCGAGGGCAGGGTGAACTCCAGCCCGGAGGGATCGACCAGGTTGGTCGGGCTGTTGGCGGCATAGGCGTAGGGGTTGTAGCTCGCGGGCTGTTCCGGCTTACCCGGCAGCGGGTCGCGGCTGAGGAAGCGTCCGCTCTGGGGGTCGTACCAGCGGCGGCCGAACTCGTAGAGGCCGGACTCGGGCTGCACCCGTCCCCCGGCGTAGCGGCACGGGTTGTCGTTGGCGCCGGCCGCAGTGAGGGGTTGACCGAAGGCGTCGAAGGTGTAGCTATCGGTAACCTGCCCGGCCGCGTTGGTCAACTGGCGGACGGAGAGGCCGGCGTCGGGGTGGAGGTAGGCGGTGTTTCCCCCGGCGGAGCGGCTGATGGGCTGATGCCCGTAGACGTACTGAGCCAGGGGGGTGCCAGCGGCGTCGGTTTCAAGCAAGACGCGCGGGACGCCGCCGCTGACGTCTGGCACGTAGAGGGTGACCTCGGTGCCGTTGACGGTGGTGCGGAGGCGCCGGTCGCGACTGTAGCGGTGCTCGATGGTATCGGTGTGTCCGGCGCGGGTGATTTCGGCGCGTACCAGGCGGTTGCCCTCGTTGTAGGTGAAGGCGGAGTGGTTGTCGGCGCCGTCGGCGCTGGCGGTGAGGTTGCCGTTGGCGTCGTAGGAGTAGGTTCGCAGGCCATCGGTCAGGAGGCGGTAGTTGTCGTCATAGGCGTAGGTAAGGGTGCCGGCTGCATCGGTCCGGGTCAAGCGGTTGCCCACCGCATCGTAGGTGTAGGAGACCGTCTGCACGGGGCCAGCGGCGGGGGTGATCGTCTCCCGGGTGAGGCGGTCCAAGGCGTCGTACTGGTAGTCGACCTGGCGTCCGTCCGCCTCGGTGATGCGGGTGACCTTGCCCACGGCGTCGCGGCTGTACTGGTAGCTGGAGAGGAGGGTGTTGTCGGCGCGCTGGTACTGGAGCCGGGTGAGCCGCTGCATGGAGTCGTACTGGGCGGTGCCGTAGACGCCGTTCGGGTAGTCAATATGAGTGACGCTGCCGGCGGCGTTGTAGGTATAGGAGGTAACGCCACCGTCGGGGGCGGTTACCGTAGTCAAGCGGCCGGCGTCGTCGCAGGCGTACCGAGTGGCGCCGCCGGCGCTGGTGACCGCGAGCAAAGCGCCGTCGATGCCGTACTGGTAGTCGACGGCCTGCCCGCTCGGAAGAACCTCACGAGTGAGTCGTCCGCGGGCGTCATACTGGTAGGTGCAGGTGCCGTTGACATCGGTGAAGCTAGCGACCTTGGCGAGGGCGGTGTAGGTATAGGTCTCCTGGCTGCCGTCGGCGTAGGTGACCGCGGCGAGACGACCGTCAGGGCCGTAGGTGTAGGTGCGGGTGCGACCCGCGTAATCGGTAAAGGTGGTCAGCTTGCCATTGGCGTCGTAGGTCCACTGTCGCGAGGTCCCATCCGGCAGGGTATACCGGGTGCGCCGACCGCTGCTGCTGTAGGCCATTCTAGTGGTCTTGTCGCGGGCGTCGGTGACCGCCACGAGGTTGCCCGTCTCATCGTAGGCGTAGGTGGTGACGCCGCTCAGGGGGTCGGTCATCCGGGTCAGGCGGCCAACGGCGTCGTACTCGCAGCGGGTGATGCGTCCGGCCTGGTCGGTCTGCGAGGTCAGCCGCCCGCCCGCATCGTAGGTCATCCGTTGGTCGGTTCCATCCGGGAAGAGGCTGCGGGTCACTCGTCCCAGGGGGTCGAGGGTGCGCTTGAACTCGGAGCCCATGGGGTCGGTGATCTGGGTCAGGCGGAGGGCCTCGTCGTAGCCGTACTGGACGCGGTTGCCCAGTGGGTCGCGGGTGCTGGCCAACTCGTTCGCCTCGCTGTAGGTGAAGCGGTACTCCGCGCCGGCGGGATTGGTGACGGAGGAACGGTTGCCGGTGGGGTCGTAAACGGCCTGGGCGCGAGCGCCATCCGGGGTTTGGATGCTCAACAACTGGCCGGCGGCATCGTAGGTGAAAGAGGTTTTTCCGCCTGCCGCGTTGAGGCGATACTCGGGCTGGCCGAGGGGCGAGAGTTTCGAGGCGAAGGTGACCCCACCGGGGAAGGTGCCCGTGACGTTCTGGCCCTGCCCGTAGTCGAAGGTACAGAGTACCTCGCCGGTGGGTCCGACCGTGCTCCGGATCTGGCCGCCCTCCGTGTAGGAGTAAGCGTAGTAGTTCCCCTCGCGATCGGTGGCCGCCACCACCCGGTTGAGGGGGTCGTACTCGCGGGTACTGACGAGGATTTCCTGGGTCCCGTCGGCTCGGGTCCGTGTGGTGGTGACGGCGGTCTGGTTGCCGTTGGCATCGTAAGCAAGATCGACGCTGTGTCCGAGGACGTCGGTGACCTTCGTCAAGTCCCCGAAGGGGTTGTATTCGAATCGGGTCGTGTTGCCGAGAGGGTCGCGGAAAGTGGTGGGGTTACCCTGGGCGTCGTAGGTCCAACTGCGGGTGTTCCCGAGCGCATCGGTGACGGAGGCCATATTGCCGACCCCGTCGTAGGTGACCGAGGTGGTATTGCCGAACGGGTCCGTGCTGGTGGCGGGCAAGCCGGCGGCCAGGTAGGTGCCGGTGTAGGTGCCGCCGGTCGGGAGGCTGACCGAGAGCATGTTGCCCTGGGCATCGTAGGTATAGGAGGTGGTATGGCCGTTAGGGTCGGTCTCGGAAAGGCGGTTGCCCTGGGCGTCGTAGGTGTAGGTCAGGGTCTGGCCGAGAGGGTTGGTGAGGGAGGTAATATGGCCCCGCTCGTCGTACCGGTAGGTCGTCTGCCGGCGGAGGGCATCGGAGACCGCCATCGTCTGGCCGGTGGCGTCGTATTCGTACTCCATGCGGTCGCCGTTCGGATCGGCGCTGGCGATCAAGCGCCCGCTGGCGTCGTACTCGTTCCGTACCGCCCGACCCGACGGCCCGATGATCTCGATCAGGTCATGGGTGGCGTTGTAGAGGTAGCGGGTGACGCGGCCGGCCTGGTCGGTGAAGGCCACCAGGTCGCCATAGGCGTCATACTGGTAGCCGAGGACGTTGTTTCCATCGGGGTCATTCCCATCGGGGTAGGTGATGCGGGTGATCCGGCCGAGTTCGTCGCGGGCGAGGCTGACGCGACGGCCGGAGGAGTGCTTGACCTCGTTCCGGTCGATGGTGAGGGTGTTGTGGTTGGCGTCGGTGATGCTCTCGACGCCGGTTTCGGCGCTGATGATGTAGGTGTAGCCCGCGATGGTGGTGAGGCGGAAGCGCATGGGATCGTAGACGTTTGCAAAGGCGGGGTCGTAGAGCGATATGTCTCCACCGGTCTCCGCCCAGCCCAGCGAATTGTCGCCGAGAGCCTCAAGGGTTGAGGTGGCCCGGCCTTCCGGCACGAAGGAAGCCTGGGGCGTCCAGTAGGGCCAGGCGGGGTTGTGGTCCGGGTCGACCTGCATGCGGAAGATCTCGAGGGAGTCGTTGGGGAAGCGCACCGCGACGTAGTGGGCGCGGGTTTCGAGGACTTGGAATTGGTTGATAAAACCCCCCGACTCGGCCAGGAACCAGTCCTCGCCGAGGACGCCGCTCTTCTCGATCGTGAGTTCCTGCAAGCCGAGGGTCCAGCCGACGCCGAAGTCCCCGCGCTGCGGATTCTGGTTGCTGTAGGACCGGACCAGGGTGATGTTGACGCCGGGCGAGGGGATGGTCAGATCGGTGAAGCTCAACCGGCACAGCCCTATCTTCTGTTCGCCGACCACGGTTACGGGAAGGCGGGCCGTCGTCACGTTCCCGCCCTGGTCTTCAACCGTGAGCCGGATGGTGTAGAAGCCATTGCGCAAGGCCGTGGAGTCGAGGACCCCGAGGACGCCGTCGCTCACCGGGAGGTTGGCGCTGGCGAAGGGCAGGTAGGTGCTTTCCCCGACGGCCGCGTACTCGAGGACATAGCGGAGGAAGTTGGCATCGGTCGCCGTACCGCGGACCTCGGTCGCGCCGCTGAGCTTGGCGTCTTCGGCGGGGGTGGTGATGGCGGCAAAGGGGGCCGTGTTGTCGCCCGGCACCAGACAGTGGAACTCCGTGCTCGCATCTCCCCGGTTGCCGGCTACGTCGGTGGCCGTTGCCACCGCGGTGAACACGCCAGGGACTGCCGAGGTGTAGGTCGCGGTGTAGACGCCGACTGCCCCGAGCAGCGGCAGTTCGGCGCCTTGGACGGTGAGGATCGGGGGGGAGAAGGCCGAATCGTCCGTAACGGTCAGATGGAGGGTGACGGTCGTGCCCACGTCCACGGTCTCCGGCACGGCCCTCAGAGCGACCAGGGGCCGCAGGTAGTCGCCATTGGCCTCGGTTACCACGTAGCGGACGGTCACCGAGCCAGACTTGCCCGCCGGGTCCGTGGCCGTCAGGGTCACATCCTCGCTGAGCTGGCCCCCCGGCGGGTAGGTGACGTTCAGCACTCGCTCGGCGTCGATAGTGACGGTCAATTGCTGCTGGCCGCTGGCCCGCCAGGTGATCTGGGCGTCGGGGTTGTCCGGGTCGTCAACGTAGGGATCCAGCCAGATGTGCGCGAAGAGCGTGCCGTTGCGGACTCGCTGCTCCGGGATGGTCCTGACCACCGGCGGCTCACTCGTGACGGTGACCCCCACGTTGGCGCTCCCCGCTGCGTCGCGGCTGTCGGTGACGGTAACGGTCAGAACGTAATCGCCGAGGGCATTGTAGACGTGGGAAAGCGCAAAGGTCTTCTCGGCAGTCAGGGCAAGCGGCTGGAGGCCAGTCCCGTCGCCGTAGTCGACGGTGGCGCTCCAGGCGTCGCCTGAGCTGAGATCGGTGAAAGAGCCAGCCCGGGAGAGGGTATGGCCGCTGGCGAGAGTGGCGTCAGCGCCGGCGAAGACCCGCGGAGCGATATTGGAGACCGCCACGAAGGAGACGCTGCCGCCGCCGCTGGCGCCGGTAGTGTCCTGGGCGATTGCTGCTGCCACGTAGGGCCCCGGGGCCGTCGGCACGTAGGTAGCCAGGCCAACGACCAGGGGGGTAGCGATCCCGTTGACGGTAAGGGTGGGAAAGCCAGGCGCGATGCCGTCTTCGTCAAAGGCCTTGACCTGGATGGTGACGGTCTGGCCGACTTCGACCAGGCTTGGCTGCGCGGTCAGGCGGAGGCGCGGGAAGGCGATAGGGTTGAGCAACAGCCGTGTCTGCAAATCGGGCCGGGCCAGGACCAGGTCCAGGTCGAGGTCACCATCGAGGTCGGCCGCCAGGACGCCGAAGGTGCGCCCGGTGTCCACCGGGAGCGTCGTGGCGGTGGCGTCGGTGAGGAGGCCGCCGCCGGTATTCAGCAGCAGGCGGTCCTGGCCAGCGCAGGCCACGACCACATCCGGGAGGCCGTCCTCGTTCAGATCGGCCACGGCGACGGCAATGGCGTAATGCGGCGGCAGAGGCGTGGCGGTGGGCGCCACGGAGACGAAGTGGCCAGAGCCGTCATTGCGCAACAGCCCGAGGCCGGCGTTCCCGCCCGCGAGCACCAGGTCGAGGTTGCCATCGCCATCCAGGTCGGCTGCGGCCAGGCCGAGCGCCCCTGGCAGCCCGGTCGGCAGGCTGGTGGCGGTGGAATCCGTGAAGACGCCAGCGCCATCGTTGATGAGCAGGCGCGGCGGGCCCTCTTCGGAAGTGAATACAAGATCCGGTTGTCGGTCGCCGTTGAGGTCCGCCGCGACCACTCCAGAGGTGGCGCCGACGTCCCCCGGCAGACGGTTCGCGGCGGCGGCGGTGAAAACGCCAAGGCCGTTGTTCAGCAGCAGTCGGTTCGAGCTGTCCCGCGAGGCGATCACGAGATCGAGGTCGCCATCGCCGTCCACGTCCACCAGCACGGCGCCGGTGGCGATGCTGGCGGCGGTGGGTAGGTGGGTAGCGGACGAGTCGGTGAAGCTGCCGCTGCCCTGGTTGAGCAGCAGCCGGCTGGCGCCGTCGGCGCTGGCGGCGAAGAGGTCGAGGTCGCCATCGTGGTCGACATCGCCCGCCACCACGGCGAGGAAGGCACCGGTGAGGGTCGGCAAGCGGGCCGCGGTGACGTCGGTGAAGACGCCGACGCCGTTGTTCAGCAGCAGCCGCAAGCCGGTCTGGGTGGCCAGCACCAGATCGAGGTCGTGGTCGCCATCCACGTCCACCGCGCTGGCGGCGTAGAGCTTACCGGTGTCGACCGGTAAGCGGGTCGTGGTCTGGTCCTCGAAAGCCGTCAGCAGCCCGGCGCTGATTAGCCAGAGCGCCAGCGCCAAGCCGGCCAGCCGGGAGCGCCTGGGCGCTAACCCCCGGGCGCGGGGCCGGAAAGCGGTGTCAAGCCACCGGCAGTCCAAAGCTAGGCCTGGCGGCCGTCGCGGTAGGGTGCCGAGGCCACGGGCGCGGGGCCGGAAAGCGGTGTCAAGCCACCGGCAGTCCAAAGCTAGGCCTGGCGGCCGTCGCGGTGGGGTGCCGCACCCACGGGCGCGGGGCGGGAAAGCGGTGTCAAGCCACCGGCAGTCCAAAGCTAGGCCTGGCGGCCGTCGCGG
>CAILKC010000645.1 GCA_903834675.1 uncultured Victivallales bacterium
CGCCAGCGAGCCCTTGATGACGACGACCAGCGAACTGGCCTTGGCCATGTCGATATTACGGCCCGCGGCGAGGCCCAGGACATTCGTCGTGATGGCGAAGTCAGCGGTATCGAGGGTATTAAGGACGCCATCGGTGACGGACACGGTGCCGGTCTTGGCGACCGAGTAAATCGGGGTGGTGGCGTCCGGGGTGAAGACTGTCGGCAGGGTGTCGGTGAGCACGAGGTCGTAGGCCGTGGCGTCGTTGGCGGTATTGGCGTTCGTGATAGTGATCTGGTAGTAGACCACGTTCCCGGCGTCCTGACCGGTGAGGGTGGCGCCGAAGGTCCCGGGGGCTCCGGCCGTCCCGGAATTGTCCGCGACCAGCTTGGCGATGGTCAGGGTGGGCTCGACGCTATGTACGGTCTGGGTCGCCGTAGCCAGGGAGGTGAGGTTGCTCTTGAAGGCAGCACTGTTGGTGGAGGTTTCGTTAATGTCGTTGGCCGTGATGTTCACCAGTCGCGCCACCACCTGGACCACGATCTGATCGGCGGCGGCGACAGTGCCGTCCGTGCTGGTATTGACCACCGTGCCAAAGTCGAAGGTCGCACGGTCGTTATAACCGTCTGCGCCAGCGAGGTTGGCGAGGGTGGCCGCAGCGCCGACCGCCAGGCCGGTGACGGTGAGGGTACCGCCCGTCTGCACCGCGTTGGTGGTGACACCGCCGATGGAGACCACGGTCGCGCTTTCAATCGCCAGGACCCCGGGGCTGACAGGCGCATCGTCCACAATCGTCACCAGGTTGGTCGTGCCCTCGCCAAAGCTTGCCGTGAGGTAGAACGTCGCCGTCTCGCCGATGGTCAGGTCGCTGCCTGCGGTGTTCGCATCCGAGGTGGTGGAGATGGCCTTGGTCAGGGCGTAGGTGAGGAGCGCGTTGCGGGTCAGGGTATCGGTCCGGGTGTAATCGTTGTCCCCGCCCGCGCCGGTACGACCGCTGGTGTCGGTTCCGGCGGTATCGCCGGCGATGGAGAGCCAGTCGCAGACCACGGAATTGCCCAGGGCGGTGCCGTTGGTCACCGTATCCCGAACCTTGACCCGGTAAATCAGCTCAAAGGCGCCGCCGGGCGGAACATCAACGGTGTCATCAGAATTCCCGCGGCCCCAAGTCAGGACGTTTCCGGCAATCGTCGGCGTGCCTTTGAACCCGCCGATGGCCACGGTGTTGATCTTGGCGCTCACGAAACTGTCGAACACCATCGCCGCGTTAATGGTATCAGCGATGTTCAGGTCATAGGCAATCGCGCCGTACTGGGCCGCGTCTACCATCGTCAGGATGACGCGGTACTCGATGACGTCGCCGGCATCCGGCTGGGTCCAGGCGCCGTCGGAGTAACTTCCCCCGACCCCGTCACGCGTCCAGTTACGCGCCTGTTTCGACAACGCAGAAAGCGGCTCCGTTTCAGGTTCAACAATGTCCAGGTTCACACTGCTTGTGCCCTGCGAACTGCCATTGGCTGTCAGGGTACCTGTGTTCGTGAGGTTGGCCAGACGTTGGTTGCCGACGATGTTCAGCACCCGGGCGACGACGCGCACGACGATCTGGTCGGCGACGCCCTGAGCGACGTTATCCCCGGTGTCCACCACCGTGCCGAAATCGAACCTCACTTTGTCGTTGTAGGTATCCGCGTTGGTGTCAATCGGCGTGCCCGCGGCACCCACGGCCAGACCCGTCACGGTGAGATTGCCGCCGCTCGTCGCCGCTGCGGTGGTGTTGCCGCCGATGGAGACCACGGTGGAACTGACAACCCCGAGGTAGCCGGTGTTCGCCGGCGTCGGCAACTGGTCCTCGATGGTGACGGTCGTGCTGGTACCTTCCCCTAAGGTGGCCGTCAGGTCAAAGGTGACGGTCTCCCCGATAGTGAGGTCTTCCACGCCAGCCCGGCCGGCGGCCTGCGCCGTGTCGGCATTCGAAGTCGCGGTGAGGCTCTTGGTGAGGCTGTAGGTCAGGTCGGCCTGCGGCGCCGCCGTAGCGGTAACGGTGTAGTCGTTGACCCCGCCGCCTACGCCGGTGCGCTCGCCGCTAATGCCGCCATCAAGGGAGGTCCAGTCGGTGGTGATGCTGTTGGTCAGCGCCTGGGTGTCGGTCACATTGTTGAGGACCAGGGCGTCGAAGGTGAAGGTGAGCGTGCTGTTCTTGGCCAGGTCCAGGTTCAGCGGCGAGATCTGGGTGCGTCCCCAGGTCAGGATCTGGGGGCTACCGGTGGCTCCGGTGCCGCCGTTCAAGTCCGGATTGGTGGTAATGCCACTGGCGGTCGTATTGGTCTGGTACAGCAGACCGACCGGGAGCGTATCCACAATCTGCAGATCGTAGGCGCCCGTATCGGTGGCCGTGTTGGCGTTCGTGATGGTGACCGTGAAGCGCAGGATATCGCCGGCGTCGGGAGCGCTAGTCCCGCCTTTGGTGACGTTGGCCCAGGTCTTGGCCATGGTCAGGGTCGGCTCGATAATGGTGGTGGCGCTGCTGGTGACATTGCCGCCGGAGATGTCCAGTGGCGTGCCGGGGTGGTCGATGCGCTCGTAGGTATAGGCCACGTAGTTGGTGAAGGGCGTCGTTGCGCTCTGGTTCTCGGTGATGTTCTTCAACCGGACCTTGAGGTTGATGATGGCGTGGGAGTTGGGCGGGACATCAAACCAGTCGGTGGCGGTCATCAGGCTCAGGATGTTATTGCTCTGCCGGCCGGTCATGTCGATGGCTTGGCCAACGCCGCCGATGACCCCGACCGCGCTGCTATCGGCAAAGGTCGCCGAGATCACGTCGAGGCGCGAGTTGCCCACCGAGTAGACCGGCAGCGTGTCGGTGACCTCGACGTCGTAGATCCAGGCGTCGACGTCGGCGGCCGGGACGGTGATGGTGTAGGTGAATTCTTCGCCGATGGTGGCGCTGGCGGGCGCCGTCTTCGCGGGCGAATCGGCGGAGACGACGGACAAGGTGACGGTCGCGGCGCCGCTCGGCCCGTAGGTCTGCCGGTCGGCCTCAAGCGAGCCGGTGGGGACGGCTTCATCGTCGAACGAGGCGTAACTCTGCACCAGGGCGCTGTTGGTCATGGCGGTGCCGGAACCGACGGTGGCGTCCACCTTCACGGTGTACGTCAGTTCCAGGCTCTGGGCTGCCGGGATGGTGTACTCGTCCGCGGTGCCGCTATCCAGATTCCACTCGGCGATACCATCGGTGGCGAAGGTGCCACCGGCTGTCGGCTGGCGGACGGTCTTGGTTACCCAGGTGCCGCCGCTGCCGATGCGGATCCCCGTAGCGGTCACCCCGTTCAACACCCCGACGCCACCGGCGCGCATGCCCACCGGAATCACGTCGCGAAGCACCGGGTCATAGGCTGGCGCCGCGCCGGTGTTGGTGACCGTCACCGTGTAGGTCACCGTCTGCCCCTGCACCAAGTTCGTGGCGCCGCCCGCCGGGCTCGAGGTCTTGGTGAGGGTCAGGAGCGGCTGCTGCACCGACACCGACACCGGTCCGCTGGTCTTCTGGGTTGCGGCAGAGCCACTCGCCAGATGGTAGTCCAGGGTCGCGGTGTTCGAGAGGGTCTGCGCCGTCGCCGTCTGCGTCAGCGCCGCATTCATCACCCGCGCCCGGTAGACGATGAGCAGGGAGTTATTGCCGTCATCCGGCTCGGTCCCGTATCCGGCATTGGTGACATCACCGAGGGTCCAGGTCATGAGCCCGGTGGCGAGCGCGGTCGGTGTGCTGATGGCCAGGATGTCGGTAGCGTAGCTGAGGGGCGCGCTGCCGCTGTAGGGCGCGCTGGCGTCGCCGTTGATTGAGACGGTATCGACGAACTCCAGGCCGGTGGGCAGGGTATCCTTCACCACCACGCTCTTGGTCAGGCCTTCCTGCAGGCCCAGGGTCAGGGTGTAGGTGATCACATCGCCCACCCGGACCAGGTTGTCGCTGCCGTAGGTATCGGCGGTCCACGCCTTGAGGAAGGTGTAGACGTTGGTGCTGGTACTGGTGGTGGTGGCGGCCGCGGTCTTGTAGTCGTTGAGGGTGCCGCCGAAGCCGTCCGCGCCGGTGCGCTCATCGCTGTTGACGCCGTCGAGCGAGGTCCAGTCCACCACGACGCTGTTGGCCAGGGTCTGCGAGGGTTCGACCGTGTTCTGCACCGTCACCTGGTAGACGAGGACGAAGGTGGCGCCCGTATTGATGTCGATGCTTTCATCGGACACCGTGTTGTTAAGCCCCCAGGTCAGGGTCTGACCGGACTGCTTCGGGGTCGTGGTTCCGCCCCAGGCGACGCCGTTCAGCGTGCCGCCGCCGGTCGAGGTCCAGCTCAACCCGGTCGCCAGCGTATCGACGAGGTTCACGTCGCGGGCCACCGAGGAGTTCGTACTGCCGTTGGTCACGGTAACCTGGTACTCGAGGATGTCGCCGGCGTCGGGCGCGGTGAGGGTCGCCGCATAGCTCCCCTGCGACTTGGTGACGTTCTTGCCGAGTTTGGCCACCGTGATCTGCGGTTCGACGACGGTGAAGTCGGCGGGGTTGGAGGTCAACGTCGTCCCGCCGGTGTAGCTGAGGCTGGCCGAGTTGCCCTTGGTATTGGGCGACTGGGTGTTGGAACCGTTGTCCAGCCGGATGTTATAGTCGATAACGATGCTGGGAGCGATGGCGTGTACGGAGGTGTCGTTCTCGCTGGTAGTGACCACGGTGCTGAAGTCCCAGGTCAAGGTGCCGGACGCTTCGTCTGCCGGGAACTTGCCAGCGCCCATCGCGGTCTCGATCGCGGTTGTATTGCTCAGTGACGCAAAGGGAACGCCATTGATCGAGGCAATGCCGGTGAGGGTGTAGACGACGTTGGTGAGAGAGCGGTCGAGCACCAGGCCGACGGTGATAGCGTCCGCCAGGGCCAGGGCCGACGTGGTGCCCTCGGGCAGGTTGATGGTCACCTTGTAGGCAACCTGGCTGCCGACGGGGAAGGTGGTGCCACTGGTGACCTGGGTCTTGGCCATGGTCAGGGCGCCGACGGCGGCGGAATCCGAGGCGGTGGCCAGGTAGTTATTGAGCGTGAGGGCTACGGTCACACCGTCGCGCATGCCGTCGGCGGCGCCGCTGGCGCCGATGACGCCGCCCCTGGTAATCGTGTTGACCACCGTGGGCGCGGGCGTGTTGGTGTTAAGGGACGTCGAGGTGCTGGCCAGGGAGGTCCAGACGGTGGTCGTCGGCGTGTCGAGCGTCTCGGGCGGGCTCACCGCGTCGGTAACCGTGACCGTGTAGGTGTAGGTATAGGTGTCCCCGATCGGGATCGAACTGTAGGTGAAGACGGGCACCGTGGTCGAACCGCTGTAGGCGGGCGTGGGATCGCCGCCGGAACCAGCAACGGTACCGCTATTGTAGGTCATGAAATCGCTGCTGAAATTCGCGCTGGTCACCGCGTTATAGGCGATGGCCGTGGAGCTGGTATTGGTGACATTGACGGTGACGGTGAGCACATCGCCGGCATCGACCGCGGTGTCGGGGCTGATGACGGTGGTCACGGTGAGCACGGGTTCGACCACGGTCAGGGTGAGGTTGGTCAGATTGACGGTGGTCGGCGTGCCGGCCACGGAGTGGGTAAGGCGGTTGGTGGCCAAGGACAGGGTCGTGGCGCTGGGGTGCCCGGCGCCCTGGTTCGCGGTGATGTTATCAACGCGGGCGATGAACTTGGTCTGTATGGTCGCGCGGTAATCGCCGGTGGCGTTCACCTGCAGGTCTGGGAAGGCCCAGCTCACTTTCCGGGTGCCGCTGTCGTAGGTCACGGAGGAACTGGTGACCGGACTGAGTTGGAGA
>CAILKC010000646.1 GCA_903834675.1 uncultured Victivallales bacterium
GCCACGGGCGCGAGCCCGTGGGATTGTGGGAACAATAGAGACCCAAGCCCCCGCAGGGGGCGTCACAACCGTAGCCACGGGCGCGAGCCCGTGGGATTGTGGGAACAATAGAGACCCAAGCCCCCGCAGGGGGCGACACCAGAAGGCCGTCTTGTACCGCCGCCCTGCGGGGGCTTGACGATCTCGCCTGCCGTATCCACGGGCTCACGCCCGTGGCTACATAATTGCCATCCCCTGCGGGGATTATAAAACATTGTCGAAGCAAGGGATGTGTGTCCGGCTAGTTGTGATCGGTGGAAGGTGGACGCGGCTTATGGAGCGCCGGTGAGCCGTCGGCCGCCGCCGACCTGGCGGCGGAAGCCAACCCGATCGACCCCGATACCAATACCGACCCCGACCCCGAGAAGAAGCGGGCTGAAGGCCACCGCCCCCAGCCGGGGGCTGGGCTGAACCCTGAACCCTGAACCCTGAACCCTCTATGAATAAACCGCAGATGGGACGGCTGCTGCTGGGCGACGCTGGGACCTTGGCCGCCAGCGTGGCGCGCTGGGCGTCTACGCCGGTTGACATGGTGTTGCGGGTCCCCTCGGGATGGCAGCCCGACACGGCACAGACGACCCTGGGCCGCGAGTTTGTGGTGACCGGTCCGGCGACTTACTCACGGCGCCGCGACAGCACGATGTGCTTTCGGCCCTATGAGCGGTCGGGCTGGTGGATCGACCGCGCCGACCTGCCCGAGCAGCTTCCCATTCAAGTCAGCGTGCGCAATGTCTGGACCACGGCCCGCAATATCGTCCTGCGCAGCGGCAACCCGCATAACTACCTGCGCATGGTCGAACACATCATTGCCCTGAAACTGGGACTGGGGCTGGACAATGTGCTCATCCGCATCGGCACGGGTGATCCGCCGCTCTTCGATGTGGGCAGCATGCCGCTGGTCGAGGGCGCCGAGCAGGCCGGGGTCGTCGAACAGCGCCCGCTCCGGCCTTTGGTGTACTGGACGGTGAAGGAGCCGGTGACCGTGGCCAGTCCCAGCGGGGGCTTCCTACACCTCGCCCCAGCCGCACCCGGTCAACGGCTGCTGAGCCTGGACGTAGCGGTCGACTTCCCCTCCGCTATCGGCCGCCAGCGGATTCAGTTCGACCTCTGCGGCGCCGCCTTCCGCCAGGGCGCTCAGGCCCGCACCAACTGCACCATCGCCGAGATGGTTTTCGCGAAGACTCTTGGCAAGCTCTTTGCCGACGTGCGCGGCCTGGGGTACACCCGGGAGAACATCCTTATCGCTGGACGACGCGGCTACCTCAACCCGCCACGCCTGATCGAGAACGGGAAGTCGCTGGAGGCCGTCTGGCACCGTGCCGTGCTGGATTTGATCGCGGCGCTTTCGCTGATCGAGACCGGACGCCTGGCCGGAACCGTGGTGTCATACCGGGCGGGCCATGCGCTCGATGTGCGCTTGGTGACCCAGCTTGTCCTGCACGATCTTCTGGTGCCCGTCTGCCCAACGTGACGCAGACGCTGCCGGGTGCGGACCTCGCCAGCGCGCGGAATAGCCACGGGTGGCAGCCCCCGGGGCCGGTCCGGTCGAGGTGCAGTTCCGCGAGACCCCAAGGCTGCGGCAAGCAGTTTGCGGGCCCATTGTGCCCCCCATGCTGCTGGGTTAAGGCTCAACGTGCCCAAGGCCAGCCCTGAGCAAGAGCCACAAATGCCTCGCGTCGCAGCCCGTAGGGTGACCCATTCGCGAGGCGTTCGGGGGTTCTCAAGAGCCTCGCGGGCTTCATCCGGGTGTTGCGCAAGGTCCGCGGGTCGGCGTCGGCGCCAGGCTCAGCGTTCGGGGCCGGTCAAGGCGAGCGCCAGCGGAAACACCACACCACTGCCGCGCGAGCGCAGCAACCAGGCGGCAAGGGTTAGCGTCCAGCGCGAATCCACCGTGTCATCCACCAACAACACCGGCCCGGCAGGCAGCGTCGGCGCAAGCACTGCCAGCGAGCCGTTGAGGTTGCGCGCCCGCTGCAGACTGTTCGCCATGGTCGCTTGCTCCGGCCGCGGCTCCGTCTTCTCCAAGACTGCATGGAACGGCAGACCCAGGGCGACGGCCAGGCGGCGGGCGAAGTCGGGCACGAGCTCTGGATGTCGAAGCGACGGGATGCAGGTCACCCAGGCAGGCGCTGGCTGCGGGTTCCACTCCTGCACCAGGCTGACGCAGGCCGCCACCAGCTCGTCGGCGAAGCGAGCGTCGCGGCACCTGCCCTGCTGCACCAGGCTCCCCCAGCCGGCATCGCGGTAGAGACACAGCGCCCTGCCGGGCTGTGCCTGGCGGTTCACCGCGATACGAGCGCTCCGAGCGCTCAGCGGCAGCCCCCCCTGCGGCCATTGCCGACGCGGCTCAAGCGGCAGGCTCGTGCGCCGTAGAAACGCCACGGCAGCGCGCACCAGGGACTCGTCGACCGTAGCCGGGAGTGGCGGCAGAACCGGCGCGTGGCTGCCTTCCGGGTTGCCATCCAGCGCTCGAATCAGGAACTCCATGTGCCCGGACGTCAGTTTCACGTACTCCTGCATCTGCCGCTGCTCAGCGCGTCGCAGCTCGGTCAGCCGCTCGGCGCGTTGCCAGAAGGACTCGCCCAGAAGTGCCGCCGTCAACTGCCACTTGGTCCCTTTCTTGGCGATCGGGGTCGGAGATTCCAGCGACAGCAAAGCGAGCGTCTTCTCGATGCGGCCCTTGCTGAGATTCACGCCGGCCTGCAATTCAGGAACCGACCGGCCGCGTGGCGCGCTCGCCAACGCTGCCAACACCTGCTGTGCTTCGTCCCGGGTGGGGAATGCACTCTCGATGAAGTAGTCGGTGATATCGGTTTCTTCGGCGCCACTGAGCACGATCCCATACGCCGCGCGGAGCGCTCGTCCCGCCCGGCCCACCTGCTGGTAGTAGGCCACCACCGATCCCGGCGTCTGGTAGTGGATCACGAAGGCGAGGTCGGGCTTGTCGAAGCCCATGCCGAGGGCCGTGGTCGCCACCAGCGCCTTCACCCGGTTGTCCAGCAGCGCTTGCTCGAGATCCGCGCGGCCAGCGCCGGTCTCGCCGGTGTAGGATTCGACGTTAACGCCGCGCGAGCGCAGCCAGTCGGCCACCTGCACCGCATCGCGTACCGTGAGCGTGTAGATGACGCCGTGTCCCGGGAGCGTCGGCACCTGTTCGGCCAACCAGGCCAGGCGCTCGGCCTGACTGGCCAGGCGGATCGTCTGCAACGCCAGCGAGGGCCGGTCCAAGTCACCTCGTGACACCCCAAGATGAGGCCCCAGCACCTGCTGCAGATCGTCCATCACCCGGTTGCTCGCGGTCGCTGTGGTGGCCAGTAACCGCACCTTCGCCGGCAGCGTGCGCACGATGCGCTCCAACAGGCGGTAGTGCGGCCGAAAGTCGTGTCCCCAGTCCGAAATGCAGTGGGCTTCGTCGATCACCAGCAACGCCAGGTTCGCCCCGACCCCGGTAAGCACCCCGGTGCGAAAACGCCCATTGGCCAGCCGCTCGGGCGAGATCAGCAGAATGTCCACCTCGTCTCGCTGAATCGCCGCTTCAACGTTGGCCCAGTCATCCTGGTTGTCCGAGTTGATGGTGACCGCCCGTACGCCCATGCGCTTCGCCGCGGCGATCTGGTTACGCATCAACGCCAGCAGCGGCGAGATCAGCAGGGCGGGACCACAGCCCGCCTCGCGCAGCAGTTTGATGGCGATGAAGTAGACAAAGCTCTTGCCCCAGCCTGTCTTCCGCACAACCAGCAACCGCCCGCAGCCTTCCGCCACCTGCCGAACCGCCTCCTCCTGCCCCTCTCGGAAGGAAGCGTCAGGCAGGCCGGAGCCGAGGCGCAGAAGCTGCAACGCGCGCTGGGGGTCGTAGGTGATGCTCTCCCCTTGGAGGACCATGGCGACAAGTGCTCCAGCCCGGCCGCCGGCGGGGGCCGGACCTACCGGAATGAGACGTGCGGTTTTCGTACCTGCGGGGCCAGAAAAGACAAAGGAGAGAAACCCCTCCGCAGCGGTTTCTCTCCTTGGCGCGCAATCCGTCACACGAGCGACTCAGGCGGTTCGCCGAAGCGCTCCTACTCCAGCGAGATGGCCTCTGCCGGACAAGCGTCCACGCAGGCGCCGCAGTCAACACAGTCGTCGCTGATGACGGCCTTGTCATTCTTCATGCTGATGGCTTCCACCGGACACTCGTCAACGCAGGTCTCGCAGCCCGTGCACTTCTCGACATCAACAACAGCAGCCATGACACACCTCTTGTTAGTCGCTAACGACGCATCCGCACGGCCACCTGGCCCGCTTGGTAAACACTCCGCGGACGAGCCCTTTACTATAAAGAGTCCTCGTGCCCGCGCAACCCAAGTCCGCCCGAAAACCGACTCACCCCAGTGGGCAACCGCCGCTCTTGCAGGACCCACCCGAGGGGCACTTACCCAGCGAGCAGGACGGGGTCTTGACCGCTACCGTGGCACTGAACACCGAGAACACCTTACGGGGCTCGGCAGCCCCGCACTCGGGGCAATCCGGGGCCTTCTCGTCGGCCCGCCGATGCAGGTGGGAAAACTTCCGACTGCAGGTACGACAGCGATACTCGTAGATGGGCATTCGTGTGTTTCCCTTGCCAGGTTCATTTTGTCAGAGCCGTTACAGCTACCTTCCGACACGTCACGGTGCAAGCGGTTGCATGCAGAACGGTTTCTTGAAACCGTCGGGAGACCGTTGCGTCGGCTCTGGCCAGGTGTATGGTAGAACGGCGGTTGAGGCATGACGCTTTGTCGTGCGCTGCCGCCGTAGTAGACCGGGATGCCTCGGCAAGGCCGCCTGGAGCTTCACGCCGGACGGGGACCCCAGACGACGATGAATGATACTCGGAAGACGAAGCCGCAGCTTGTGGCTGAGATGGAAGACCTGCGCGCCGAGTTGCGTCGGCATATCGCCGCTGAGTCGGACGCGGCCCGCGCCGAGGAAGCGATGTGGCAGACCCAGATCGCCTTGTTGGCGCTCTTCAACAACCTGCCCGGGATGGCCTACCGTACGGCTTTCGACGAGAAGGCGCCGCGTGGGCGAGTGGAGTTCGTCAGCGGCGGCTGTCTGCGCTTGACCGGCTACCCGGCTGCGACCTATGTGACCACTCCGGCCTTCTACCGGGATGAAGTGGTTTACCCGGAAGACCGGCAGCGTGTGCGCGACGCCATCGCTCAGGCCGAAGCGCGCCATGAGCCGTTCCAGCTCACCTACCGCATCACGACCAAGGATGGGCAGGTGCGCTGGCTGGACGAACACGGCAATGGCCTGTACGGGCCGCAGGGCGAAGTGGTCGCCCGTGAGGGGTTCATCGCCGATGTGACCGAGCGGGTGATGCATGTGGAGGAACTCGGCCGTCAGCACACCGAACTGCTGAGGCTGACGCGGGCCGTCGAGCAGGCCGGCGAGTTGATCCTGATCGGTGACGCCTCCGGCGCCGTCCAGTACGTCAACCAGGCCTTCGAGGACCTCACCGGCTTCCGCCGGGCTGACGTCATCGGCCGGCCACCGCGCATGGCGTCGTGCGATCCCCATGAACGCAACCTTTTCCATCGCATCCGGCTGGCGCTGCAGCGGGGGGATACCTGGCGTGGACGCTATGTCAGCCGTCGCAAGGATGGGACGCTGTTTGAGCTGGAATGCACCGCCTCGCCGGTGATCTCGCCGGAGGGCCACTTCGAGGGGTACGTCGCGGTACAGCGCGAATCCACCCCGCAGACTACGTCCCCGGCGGCGAGCGACTGACGCCAGCGACGCGGCGGGTTGGGCGTTGGGGTCGGCGGCGTTGCCGTGGTCGAACCCTGAGCAGCAGCGCCACGGGAGAATACCCAGGCGCGGGACGGGAAGCCCCTCCATGACCGGCAAGCAGCGATTTCTTCAGGCGCTACGCTTCGAGCAAGCGGACCGACCGCCGCACTTCGAGTCGATGTTTGAGCTTGAACGGGAAGCGTTCGGCCTGCATTTCCCCCCCCGCGAGAGTTGGGGCGGCCTGGTCGGCGCCGAGAAGCAGCGGGCCGTGGCGCAGTGCATGGCCATCTACGAGCGCATCGTGGCCCGCTACCACTGGGACGCCTTGGCGGTGTACTGGCCCTGGGGCGACCCCGAGGGCATTCGGGCCGCCAAGGCGACCTTCGGCGACGACATCGCCATCGGCGGCATGGTTGGTGGTGGCGTGTTCTCCATCGAAGGCACCACGGACTGGATGGAGTTTGCCGTGACTCTGCAGGAGGCCCCCGAACGGCTCCTGGCGCTGGCCGAGGAGAAGTGCCGCAGTGCCATTCAGCGGGTCGAAGCCATGGTCGAGGCCGGGGCTGACTTTGTCTTCATGCCCAACGACGTGGCCTTCAATGCCGGGCCCTTCATCTCTCCCGCGGACTTCGCCAGGCTGGTGACGCCGTATTGGGAGCGCCAGGTCCGCCGGGTCAGGGAACTGGGGGCCATCGCCATCATCCACACGGATGGCCAGATCATGCCCATCCTGGATCAGCTCTTGGCCCTCGGGGCGCACGCTTTGATGTCCCTCGATCCGATGGCCGGGGTCGACATCCGCGAGGTCAAGCGTCTGACCTACGGGCGCCTGGCGCTGATGGGCAACGTCCAGTGCAGCCTGCTTCAGGATGGGCCGGCGGCGGCGATCCGCGAGTCCGCGCTCTACTGCCTGCAACATGGCTCGCCTGGCGGCGGCTACATCTTCTCGACCTCGAACACCATCTTCCCGGGTATGCCTCTGGAGAACTACGAGTATATGCTCTCCGTGTTCCGCGAGTTTTGTGCTGGAAAGGATGACAAGCCATGAGTGTCTGCGTCGGGGTGATCGGCTGCGGCAATATCTCGAAGTTCCATTTCAGCGGGCTGGAAAAGGCCGGCGCCCGCGTGGCTTGGGTCTGCGACCTGCGCGAGGCCGCTGCCCGTCCCTGGGCGGAACGTTTCGGCGCCCAATGCACCACGGACTGGCGCCGCGTCATCGCCGACCCGGAGGTACAGGCCGTCACGGTTACCGCCATCTCGGCCGTGCATCGGCCGATCTGCCTCGCCGCCATCGCGGCGGGCAAGGCCGTAATCTGCGAGAAGACCCTGGCCGTCAACGCCAACGAGGCGCTGGAGATTGTGCGTGCGGCCGAGCAAGCGGGCACCGTGTTCTACACCTCCTACATGAAGCGCTTTATTCCCGCCTTCCAGAAGGCTCACGAACTGCTGCCCCGACTGGGCCGCATCGTCAGCACCAGCATCCGCGCCTACCAGTGCTGGGGCGACCTGTGGAGCGCGATGCCCGCCTCGGGCTTCTTCCACACGCCTCCGGGCGGCACCTCTCAGGTAGTCAGCAACTTCGGCGGCGGGATCCTGGTCTGCGGCGGCAGTCACATTCTGGACTTGGTGTGCTGGTTGCTGGGCCGCCCGGCGCGCGTCTATGCGACCCTGGTCATCCCCGAGGGGCGTGACTACGACGTGCAGGCGGCCGCCCTGCTCGAAACGGCCCATGGCATCGTGCATTACGAAGCGCTGGCCCACCCCTTGCGGCAGATCGGCTTTCTCAACGATGGCTGGGACGAACGGGTCGAGATCAATGGCACCGCCGGCCGCATCGAGGTGTTCAGCGCCGCCTGGGACCGCTTCGACTATAAGGCCTCGAAGCTGGTCCATTACGATAACCACACGGGTAACTCTACCGAGTACCGTTACGCTCCCGCGTCACCCTTCGACCTGGCCGTCGCCTTCTACCTCGACGGCATTGCCAAGGGCTGCCAGGGTAGCCAGAGTCGGCTGACCGGCTATGAGGTCGACGAGTTGATCGAGCACATCAAGCTCAGCGCCCAGTCGGGGCAAGCCGTTACCCTCAACTGGCGCATCTGAGCCCGCAGCGCCTGTACTCCCTCAGGAGCCGTGCAGAAAATGCCCGCGGCGCTCTTTGGGGCCCGCGGCCGCGGCCCCCCACAGGCCCGTACGAGCGGATTTCCCGCATACGGTTCCTCAAAACCCCGGCAGCACCCAAGGCGCGCGGTACGGCTGGCTGAGCATGGCGGTCGCCTCGGGGTCACCCACAAACTGTTCGGTCGCGGCATCCCACTGCAAGGGTCGGCCCAGGCGGTAGGCGATGCAGCCGAGGTACATCGGCGTGGTCATGGGGAAGGCGTAGTCGAGGTTGCTGTCCGCCGGGGAACGGCTCTTGACGCAGTCCAGGAAGTTACGCTGGTGTCCGGGCGAGCGGGGCAGCGTCCGCGGGATTTCCGGGATGTCGTCCAGTTCTTTGCCGTCGATGAAGATGAGGCGGCTGGTGTAGTCCGCGACGAGGGTTCCTTGGCTGCCGATGAAGCGGGCCCCGATGCTACGCTTAGCGGCGCCGGGAAACTCCGGGGTCGTGGAGCTCCAGGTGACATGCAGATGGGGGAACTCATAGTCGACATCGATCCAGGCCGCGGTTTCGGCCATGCCGGTCAGCGCCTTGCCGCCCACGGCGCGGACCCGCAGCGGCGCCTCGCGCAGGTCGAGAGCCCAGTACATCAGATCGGCGATGTGGCACCAGAAGTCGGAATACGAACCGCCCGAGTAGTCCCAGAAGTGGCGAAACAGGCGATGGCAGCGGTTGGCATTGTACGAGCGCTGCGGGGCGGGGCCCAGCCACATATCCCAGTTCAGCGTCTCCGGGGGCGCCGAGTCGGGAATCGCCTCGATGTGGGGCGCCCCGCCGTGCAGCCATAGGTTCACCTCGTGGATGTCGCCGAGGACGCCCGAGCGCACGATCTCGACGACGCGGTGGTAGTTCTCCTGGCCGTGAATCTGGGTGCCGAGCTGGAAGATACGCCCCTGCCGTCGGCAGGCCTGGGTCAACGCCCGGGCTTCGGCGTAGGTGTGCGAGATGGGTTTCTCGCCGTAGACGTCTTTGCCAGCCTCGAAGGCGTTCAGGGCCACCAGCGTGTGCCAGTGGTCCGGGGTGGCGCAGACGATGGCATCGAGGTCCCGGCGTTCGAGCAGTTGGCGGAAGTCCGCATACAGCTCGACCGGGGCGCCGGGGCGAAGCGCCTCCAGCGCCTTGCGGGTATCCGCCAGATGCCCGCTGTCGACATCGCACAGTGCGGCGATCCTGACATCGGGCTGTTTGGCGAACTCTTGCAGGCTGTAGTTGCCCATACCGCCGAGCCCGACAAACCCGAGTACGAGGCTGGCGCTGGGGGCAGCCAGTGGCAGTGGTGTCAACGCGCCTGGTGAGTCAGCATTCATGCACAGCGCTCCTCGCGGTTGTCTGGGATACGAGCGCGAATGTACCGCCGTCGAGGCCGAAATCCACCGCGGCAGCGGTGGCTGGTGCATGACCCAATGGTCGGAAGAATGGAAGCCGAGATGAATTGCGTCTGCAGAGGTGACGACTCAGGTGCAACTGCGTATTCTGCCCCAACGGGGCTGCGTCATGGCGCCAGAACGCAACCCTGGACTCTGAGCCACAGCCCCGTTGGGGCAGGGAGATGCGCCTGAGTTGTAACCTGAGAAGCTGTGAAAAAATGCGTAATATGTTTGTATTAAATTAGTTATGTATATATAGTATGGTTTCAGTGGAGAGTGGTCGGGGCGACGGTCAGGAGTGGTGCGATGGATAGCGCGCAGTGCGAGAGGCAGACGGCAGGC
>CAILKC010000647.1 GCA_903834675.1 uncultured Victivallales bacterium
CCATCGCCTACCTCCATCGCGTTGACGACGTTCCTGCTTCACCCCGGTGCTGACGGCGGCTTCACGGGCGCGTGCGTGGCACAGTGCCGAATCCCCAGCCGGGTCCAGCAATCGGCGCAGATGGCCGTCCCGCACACCGCAGAAAGGCCGTCATTGCATTGCCGGGTTGAGGACCATCCGACACAGAGCGAGGATAGGCGAGCCCAGGCGGCTTTGCGTCCAGTTCGCCAGTCGCACGGCGGCGAGGGCAGAGTCACTTCCGCCCTCAGCTCAGGGTTCGGCTGTAGTTGAAGCCGAAGGCGTCGGCTGCCGACCGGTTCAGAGCCTGCCATTCGAGGACCGGGTCTGAGGCGGCTACCAGGTCGGCCAGCAGGTGTGCCACGCGGATCTCGGGATGGCGGCAGTGCCGGATGGAGAAGGGGTCGACCGGCCGGTACACGGCCAGGCCGGACTCCAAGCGCGGGATCAGGCGGATGCCGCGGCGGTCTTCGAAGACCTGGCCCAGGCAGGCGGCGGGCACGTCGGCGCGGGTGACCAGCAGCGCCGGCCGACCATACACGAGCAGCGTCGCCGGGGCTGGGCAGGCGCGGCAGAGGTCCTCCAGTTGCGCTTGATCGGCCTCGACGGAGAGCGTCACTCCGGTCGCTCCGTAGGTTTGCAGGGCCCGCGCCGCCAAGGAGTTGAGCACCGGCAGCCCCAGGCCGCTTTCCCAGGGCAGGCCAAACTCTCGTGCCAGCCAGACTCCGCCCCAGGTGTTGGCCTCGATGACCACGCCCGTACCGCGGCAGGCCGACATGAGGTTGCGGCTGTCCTCCCAGTGATCCTCGAAGATGACCGCGGGCAAGGCGATGATCAACCGCGCCGCCGGGATGGCCGCCAGCAGGCGCTCCACATCCCCGGCGGCCGCGCCCTCCACCACCACCCCAAGACCAGGAAGGCGCAGGGCGAAGTCGGCGGCCTGCGCCGCCGTCAGGCGGACTCGGTCGGGCGGGTCGCCGAGCCTGCGGCAGTTGGCCGCGGCCGGGGTCGAGCGTTCGAGGCAGTGCCGGACGGCAGCGGGAATCTCGAGGCGGACGGTTGGCACGGCCCGCTCTCGGAGCCGCTGGTGCAGGAAGGCGGAAAGCTGGTCGTGAATGGCGCGGACGGTGCGGGAAGCGAGCTGCAGTTCGGGTTCGGCCGCGCTGCCGACGGGGTCCAGGTGGAAGCCCTGCAGGTCGGCGCCCGCGAGCTCGGCAAGAAGCGCGACGGCGGTGCTGCTTTTCGCGGCACGGCGAATGACCGTCTTGGGCAGGTCCCAAGCGCGTACCTGACCTTCGCACTCGCAGTGGCAGTGGATTCCGGCGGCGGCGCTCGTGATGGCCAGGGCGTAGGTACGGGCGGCGGCCGCCATGGGGGCAGACTCGGCAGCCGGCGGCTCGGGGACGGGGGCGTCCTCGTCCGGGCCTCGACCAGCGGCTCCGGTCAGGTGGGCGCGTTGGCCGTCGAGGTAGCCGCGGGTCATCTGTCGGCCGGTGTAGGCGCCGAGGCGCTCGGCGTCCGCGACGAGCGCCGCCGGGGCGGCGCCGTCCAGGGCGCGACGGTAGAGCGCGACCGCATCCCGTACCCAGGCGGCCGACTTCATGCGACCCTCGATCTTGATGGCGGTGACCCCGGCACGGGCCAGGTCGGCGAGGCAGGACGCGGCGCTGAGATCACGCATCGAGAGCAGTTGGCCGGGGGCGCTGTCGCCGAGCCGCCAGGGTACTCGGCAGGGACTGGCGCAGAGCCCGCGGTTACCGCTGCGTCCGCCGCCCCAACTGGACAGCAGGCAACGGCCCGAGACGCCGTAGCAGAGGGCACCTTGCACAAAGACTTCAGTCTGGATACCAGGCACGGCCGAGGCAGCGCGGACTTCCTCCAGACTCAGCTCCCGGGCCAGCACCACGCGGTTCAGACCCAGCTCCCGCGCCGCCGCGACATCGGCGCGACAGGCGGCACAGGCCTGGGTGCTGAGGTGAAACTCGAGCCGCGGGAACAGCGGTCGCAGCAGCAGCAGCGCCGGGTCGCGCACGAGGACAGCGTCGACGCCGCTCTGCTGCGCGAGTTCAAGCAAGCGCGCCGCCTGGCCGAGTTCACGCTCGGTGAGGTCGATATTCAGCGCCAGGTAGGCCCGCGCAGAGTGCGCTTTGACGTGTTGCACCGCGCTGGCGAGTTCCTCCGGGCGCAGGTTGCGGGCTCGGCGCCGGGCATTGAGGGTGGTGAGGCCGAAGTAAACGGCGTTCGCGCCGGCCTCAAGGGCGGCGGCGAGCGCCTCGCGGTCGCCCGCGGG
>CAILKC010000648.1 GCA_903834675.1 uncultured Victivallales bacterium
CGCCGTCAGGCATGGCACAGGCGCCAAGCCAAAGCGGTGTCGCGGTCGCCGCCGGCGACCTTGCCACACGCATTCCACATGGCCGGCACGCGATATGGAGTGCGTGCGGCAGAGGGCTGCGGACGCGGCCCGTCGACGCCGCTTTCACTGCCGACGGGACGACGGCGGTCGTTTCTTGAAACAGCCCCGGGGCTGCGCCCTACCTTCTTCCAACCTGGCGCGTCAGGCCGTTGGCGCGCTGTCGCGAGCGGCGTCGCGGCCCAGCTTTCGCCGCGGTTGTGCTTGCCTTGCGGCGAAACGGGGGTTGGTTATCAGGCGCGGATTCAGTACGCCCGGGTGTCGTCACCCCGCCGCCTTCCGGCGCTGTGCCGGTGCGTGTACGGGTGGGCAAGAGGCACAAAGGAAGCCATGAGAACGCGAATCCCCGAGGAAATCGACTGCATCGACATACACAACCACGTCTCGCGTGGCCGGGACGGTCGCCTCGACCGCGAGCGAGCGCAGTCCCTGCTGGACGGCGCCGCGCGCCTGGGCATTCGTCGCCTCTGCGTGTCGGAGCCCTTGACCTCCGATTCGCCGAGCCCCGACGAGGTGCGGCGGGCCAATGACACCGTGCTGGCGGCCATGGAGATGAGCCCCCGCTTTATCGGCTTCTGCTTCGTCAACCCGGGTTATGCTCGTGAGGCGGTGGCGGAGATCCGCCGCTGTGTCGTCGCGGGTGGGATGCGTGGGGTGAAACTCTACCACCAGTACCTGGTCTGCGACCCGGCGCAGACGGCAGTGATGGAGTGCGCCGCCGAGATCGGCGTACCGGTTCTGATGCATGCCGGGAAGGTGACGGACTCCTTGACCCAGCGGCTGCAGCCACGACTCAGCCACGCGGCGCACTTCTGCCGAGCGGCGGCGCTGTTTCCACGCACGATCTTGATCCAGGGCCACATCGGCGGTGGCGGTGACTGGGAATGGAATCTGCGGCAGCTGGAGACCCGCCCCGGGGTGTACCTCGATCTCAGCGGCAGTGTGATCGATGCCGGGATCGTGGCGCGTACGCTGGCGGCGCTGGGCGTGGAGCGCGTGCTGTTTGCCACCGACGGTTCGCTCGAAGAGGGGGTCGGCAAACTGCTCGAGGCCGAACTCTCGGACGCGGAACTGCGGCTCGTCTGTCAGGGCAACGCGGAGCGCATTCTTGGGCTGGGGAGGAACTGAACCATGTTCGACGTCAACACGGCCATCGGCCATTGGCCCTTTCGGCGCATTCCCAACCAGCGCGCCGACGAGTTGCGGGCGCTGCTGGAGGCGCGTGGCATCCAGGGTGCGGCCGTGGCTCACACGCACGGCCTCTTCTACATGAACTGCCACGACGCCAACCTTGAACTCGCCGACGCCGTGGCGGCGCACGCCGGCTTCTTCGTGGGCGTGGCGACCTTGAATCCGACTTACGCAGCCTGGGAGCGCGACCTGGCGACCTGCGTGCAGCGCCTGGGCTTGCGGGCGCTGCGACTGGTGCCGCAGTACCACGGCTACCGCCTCAGCGACACGCCGGCGCTGGACCTGGCCCGCGCCGCCAGCGCCGCGGGGATGGCGTTGGTGCTGCCGCACCGGGTGGTCGATGTGCGCCAGCGCCACTGGCTGGACACCGAGCAGACCACGGCGCTGAGCGAGGTCCTCGGACTGTGCCGGGCCGTGCCCGAAGCCCGGGTGCTGCTGACCGAATGGGCGGGCCCGGCAACGGCCCTGGTCACGGCTACCGGCCAGCCCTTGTGCCCGAACCTCTACATCGAGACCTCACGCCTGCCCTCGGCCTACGGGCAAACGCTGAGCCAGATCGTCAAGGCTCTGGGCGCCTCGCAGGTGCTCTTTGGCTCGGGAGCACCGTTCAAAGAGGTACGCCCGGCGCTGCTGAAACTGGAGCACGCCGAACTCGCTCCCGCCGAGCGCGAAGGGGTGGCTGGCGGCAGTGCCCGGAGCTGGCTCGGGCTTAGTTGAGCAGGGTTGCCAGGGGGGTATGGGGCAGGCCGAGCGCCTGGGCGACACTGGCGTAGACGCAGTGGCCTTGGTAGGTATTGAGGCCCTTGGCCAGAGCCGCGACCTGGCGCACCGCCTGCTCCAGGCCCAGGTCGGCGAGCTTGAGGCCGTAGGGCAGGGTGCTGCTGGTGAGCGCCCGGGTGGAGGTGAGAGCCACCGCTCCCGGCATATTGGTGACGCAGTAGTGGACGATGCCCTGCTCGATATAGATCGGCTCGTCGTGGGTGGTCGGCCGACTGGTCTCCAGGCAGCCGCCCTGGTCGATGGCGACGTCCACCACGACCGCGCCGAGCTTCATCAAGGCCAGTTGCGCGCGGGTGACCAGGTAGGGGGCTTTGGCGCCGTGGACCAGCACCGCCCCGATCAGCAGGTCGCATTGGCGCAGAACGCTCTCGAGGTTGGCCTGGGTGCTGTACAGGGTGGTGATGCGGCCCGCGAAGATATCATCGAGATAGGCCAAGCGCTGGGCATCGATGTCGAGCACGGTGACTTCGGCGCCCATGCCGACCGCCATTTTGCAGGCATTGAGGCCGACGACTCCGGCGCCGATGATGACGACCTTGCCGCGTTCCACGCCGGGCACGCCGCCCAGCAGGATGCCCCGGCCGCCGTAGCGCTTCTCCAGGTACTTGGCCCCCTCCTGCACCGCCAGTCGGCCCGCGATCTGGCTCATGGGCGTGAGGCAGGGCAGTTGTCCGGCGGCGGTCTCGATGGTTTCATAGGCCACGCCGCTGACGCGGGCCTGCAGCAGGGCGGCGGTCACCTCGCGCTCGGCGGCCAAGTGCAGATAGGTGAAGAGGATCAGCCCCGGCCGAAAGTGCGGGAACTCGGTTGCCTGCGGCTCTTTCACCTTCACCATCAGGTCCACGGCCGACCACACCTCGGCGGCGCGGTCGACCACGGTCGCCCCGGCTGCGGTGTACTCGTGGTCGCAGAACCCGGCCGCGTCGCCGGCGCCGCGTTCGACCAGCACGCGGTGGCCATGCCCGCAGTAAGCCCGGGCACACTGTGGCGTCAGCCCGACACGGTACTCATGTTTCTTGATTTCGCGCACGGTTCCAATGATCATCTCGATGGTCCTCCGCGATGGCGCTGAACCCTCAGGTCTGGCTCGGAGAGCACTCCTTGCAGGAGTCGCCCTACTCTGATTCAGAAACGCTGGTAGGTCCAGCTCTTCGGGTGCTCGCCCTCGTAGGGCATGTAGCCATGGAAGGGGCGCGGGTCGCCGTCGAACACCAGCGGCAGGAAGAGGCGGTCGCCCTCCCACATGGGCAGCTCCGACATCCGGGCGAGCTCAACCCAGGAGAGGGGTCCTTCCTCGCTGCGCTCCCGCGGCGTGCCGCTGAAGCTGTCGATCAGGAAGACGAAGCCCAGCCAGTCCTGGCCGGAGCTGCCAAAGCCGGTCCAGTTAATGGTGCCACGGAGCTGCATGCGCACGACCTCGAGGCCGGCTTCTTCGCGGATTTCGCGCAGCATGCAGGCCGCCACGCCCTCGCTGGGTTCCATGCGGCCACCCAGGCCGTTGTACTTGCCGAACTGTTCATCGCCGCTGCGGCTGACGCGGTGGGTCAGGAGGACGCGGGTGCGGTCCGGCGAGAGGACGTAGCCGAGGGTACTGAGGATGGGGCGATAGTCCATGGTTCAGGCCTCAGGCGTGGGATCCTGATCGAGCAGGAGTCTGACGATGGCGGCATCGGTGCGGTGCGTCACCTTCGGGTTGGGGAGGAGGGACTCGACCAGGTGTACCGGCAGCCCCAGCGCTTCGATGGCCGAGGCCTCGTCGGTGGGGTCTCGTCCCGAGCGCAGGGCCTCCGCATAGGCACGTTTGAGATCGGCGAGTCGGAAGACCTGCGGGGTTTCGGCCGCCCACAAGGCAGCGCGGTCGGGGGTGGCGATAACGCAGCCCGCGGCGTCGGCCAGCTTGATCGTGTCGGTGACGTGTCGTGCCGCGACGCCGGAGCCGTATTGCCGTGCGGCGGCGACGCAACGGCAGAGCAGATCGACAGAGGACAGCGGCCGCGCCGCGTCCTGCACGGCCACCAGGCTAAGCTCAGTCGGCAGTGCCTCAAGGCCACGGCACACGGACCCGGCCCGCGTGTCGGCTCCGGCCACGACCGTGATGCGCAGGCCATCAGGGAGAGCCCGGAGAGCCTGGCGGAAGCGCTCTTGCACGGCCTCGTTGACGACGAGCACCATGCGCTCGGTGGGGATCACGGCGGCAAAGACGCGCAGGGAACGCAGGAACAGCGGCTCGCCCCCCAAGGGCTCAAACAACTTGCTGCGCGCTAGGCTGTAGCGGCTACCGGATCCAGCGGCGGCGACCACTAGCCCCAGGTCGGCAAAGGGGGCCGTGGCACTCATTCGCACCAGATCTCCATCTTGGTCGGTCGCCGCAGCATGGTGTCGCGACCGCGCGAGGCCGGGTCCGCCATGGGATAGTCCAAGTTGTAGTGCAGGCCTCGGCTCTCCTGGCGGGCCAGGGCGCAGTCGATGATGATTTCGGCCACGGAGGCGAGGTTGCGCAGTTCGACCAGGTCGGGGGTCAGGATGAAGTCCCAGTAGTACTTCTCGATTTCCTTACGGATCAGACGGATACGGTTCTTGGCGCGCTCCAGTCGTTTGTTGGAGCGGACGATACCGACGTAATCCCACATCAGGCGGCGGATTTCCTGCCAATTGTGGGTGATGACGATCTGCTCGTCGGAATCGACGGCATTGCCACGGGACCAGTCGGGGATGCTGGCGGCATCGATATCGGGGGGGGCCGCGGTCTGGCTGCGACTGTGGGCGATGGCGTTGTGAGCAACCACCATGGCTTCGAGCAGGCTGTTGCTAGCCAGCCGGTTGGCGCCGTGCAGGCCGGTGCAGCCCACTTCGCCGACGGCGTACAGGCGGCCGACGGTCGTGCAGCCGTTCACATCGGTACGAACGCCGCCGCAGCAGTAGTGCGCCGCGGGCACGACCGGGATGAGGTCATGGGCCAGGTTGAAGCCGAAGTGCTCACAGGCCGCAAAGATGTTCGGGAAGCGGCGTTTCAGGAAGCTCTCCGGGTGGTGCCGGATGTCCAGGTAGGCGCAGGCCTCGCCGCTACGTTTGAGCTCGTTGTCGATCGCACGGGCCACGATGTCGCGCGGCGCGAGACTGCCCATCGGGTGATAGGCCTCCATGAACTCGACGAACTCGCCCCGACGCTTGACCTTCAGCACCGCTCCCTCGCCCCGGACTGCCTCGCTGATGAGGAACGACTTGGCCTCCGGGTGCCACAGGCAGGTGGGATGGAACTGGAAGAACTCCATGTTGCGGATATCGGCGCTGGCGCGGTAGGCGAGGCCGATGCCATCGCCGGTGGCCACGTCGGGGTTGCTGGTATAGAGGTAGACCTTGGCCGCGCCGCCGGTGGCAAGGACGGTGAAGCGGCTGAGGCAGGTCTTGATCTGGCCGCTGCGCCGGTCCATGACGTAGGCGCCCAGGCAGCAGTTCTCACCCTGCCAACTGATGTGACGGGTGCTGATCAGGTCAACGGCCAAGTGGTGTTCAAGGACGGTGATGGCAGGGACCTCGCGGCAACGAGCGATGAGCACCTCGACGATGGCTCTGCCGGTGATGTCTCCGGCGTGCAGCACGCGTCGGCGGGTGTGGCCGCCCTCGCGCCCGAGGTCGAACTCGCCGGCATCCTGGCCGTTGACGTCGTCGGCCACGTCGCCGCGGCGGGTGAAGTGCAGGCCCCAGCTCTCCAGGTCGCGGACGCGGTCAGGGCCGGCCCGGACGATGTCTCTGACCACGTCGGGTCGGCACAGTCCGGCGCCCGCGTTCAGGGTGTCCTGGACGTGCGACTCAAAGGTGTCTTCCTCGGTGATGACGCAAGCGATGCCGCCCTGGGCATACTTGGTGTTGCACTCATCGGCCGTGGTCTTGGTGACGACGACAACGCTGCCGTAGGCGGCTGCCTTCAAGGCGGCGGTAAGTCCGGCCAAGCCAGAGCCGATGACGAGGTAGTCACAGCTGATTCGATCAGTGCCATCCATAAGTACAGAGAAGATAGTGCCGCCGGGCGCAAGTGGCTACCCGGACCAGGGCGCAAGTCAGCTCCGTAGGGGTTTCTGTTTCGATCGTCTCCGCGTCCGGCGAGCAGAACGGGTCACGTGACTCGTGGGGGAGACTTCCGGCGGGACGTGTCGCGAAGGCCAGACGCCGCGGAGCGCTGAAAGCGCGGCCATTCCTGAGCCCAGGGCACTCAAACCGGGTACCTGAGTAGTTACAAACCGGCTTGGGGTTGCCAGGGGCGGCATGGCGCACTAGGATTAGCGGTCGACGTTGCGCAGGGTGTGTTCCCGACGGGAGATATCAGGCATGACCAGTACCACCGGAACGGTCAGGGCGGCGGCGCTCAAGGCGGGGAAGTGGGCCGCGGTGGGCGCCGCCTTGCTGGTCGTGGGGGTGGTGACCGGCTGTCGGTCCGCCGGAGTGTGGGGGGCGCGCCCGGCTGGAGGTGAGGTCGGGCCGGTTGCGGGGACTACGCCCGCGGTGGTGGTAGTTGCGCCGTTGCCGGCGCCGGTAGGGATGCAGCCCCGTGCGCCTGGCGCGGTGGAGCCCGCGCGGGTTCCGGCGGAGCCGGGGAGCGAGGTCTGCACGTTTGCCGTGCTTGGGGCGGACCCGGCGAGCCGTCCCGCCCCCGGGGGTTTCGCGGCAGTTTGGGAGGCGGCCCAGGCCTTGGCGCCGCGGCACACGGTGATTCTGGGGAGGGCGGGTTTGAGCGGGGAAGGCAGCCTCGAGCGCCGCGAGCAGGGGCTGCCGGTCGGGTTGGGCGCCGAGGCGGCGCCGACCGTCTTTTTTCCTGGCGGGCCCGAGACGCCGGGGGGTGATCGGCGGCAGGCTCCCTGCGAGCGGGCGCTGCTGTTGTTCCTTTCTGGCCGCGCCGTCGCCGCGGACGGCGTCGGGCAGGCGCAATGGTTGCAGGAGCGTCTGGGCGCGGCGCGGGCAGCGCAGCCTGTCCTGCTCTTTCTCGATCAGCCGTTGTGGGAGCGGTATCCTGGCCACTGGCCCCGGTTGCAGGAAGCCCTCGAGTCGTCCGGTCTCGAGGTTCACGTGGTGGCGGCGGGGACCGGGCGTTTCTCGTGGTGGCGGGAGGGCCGGGTACAGTTCCACACGCTGGGCTGGGCGGCGGCGGCGGCCAGTCCCGGGTCCGCGTCGGCCGATGGCGCGTTTCCCGGCCTGCTCTGGATTTCCGTGGGGTTGCAGCGGACGACATTGCGGGTGGTTGAACCGGCGGGCTTGTTGTCGGCCGAAGTCTTCAGCCGACGCTTGCAGGAAGAGCGGCAGGCTCTGCGGGACGCTTGCCAGGCCGGCCCCGTTCTGGCCGGGGACGGGATCACCGAAGTGCGTTGCAGCAATCCGACCGACACGCCGCTGGCCTTTGAAGCGACCTGGCACTTTGAGGGCAGCGACGGGCGGGTAGAGCCGCAGATGCTGGGCTTCTCGCTGGAACCCGGACAAGCGTTCCGGCAGCGTTTTCATCTGCAGGCGGACCGCGGTCTGCCGCTGAAATTTGCCCGACCGCGGCTGGGGCTGACGACGGTTTGCCGAGACGGCCTGGGGCGGCCCGTGCAGGTGCGGCTGGAGCTGGCGCCGTGGGTACGCATGGGTGGAGAGGTGGGGCAACTGGGGGAGTTGTTCATGGTCGATGGCAACCTGGGCGACTGGCCGGGAGGCGGGAATCCCATCAACCATGCTTCGCAGGTGGTTCTTGCCGCGCAGCCTTGGCGCGGCCCGGCGGAGTTTGCCGGCAGTCTGTATGTGGGCGAGCAGGGGAGCCGGTTGTGCTTTGCCCTCGAGGTCCGGCGGGAGAAGGACGTCGACGTGGGGTGCGTGCTGCTGGTCGATCCACGGGGAACGGAGGGCGGCGCTTTTGCTGGGTCCGGCGGGCCACTGGCGGTCACGGTGGCCCCGGATGGGCAGGTCACCGTGGTGGCACCCCGGCCGGAGGAGGTGACCGCGGTCTGGCGGCCAACCGGCGAGGGCGGGGTCCTGGAAGTCGCCTTTGACCGCCGCCTTTTCGCTGCTGGCCGTCTGCCGGAGACCATCCTGGCGGACGCGGTTCTGACGTGTTTTGGGGCCTCTGGCGAGCCCGTCACCGCGCTCTGTTTCTCCGGGGATGCACAGGGGCGGGAGGGCAGCGGGCTGTACGGCCGGTTCCAGCGCCCAGCGCTCTCCGGCGCCCCTGGCAGCGCCGGGGGGACGGGCGGCCGGTAGCCCATAAACGAGCCTCAGGAGAGCAGGCATGCACACGCTGGTATCGTTGACGGTGTCCGAGTCCAAGCGCCTGATTGCGAAGGGTGTAGCGGCCTATGAGCCGGTGCGGCGCGCCGTTCAGGAGGGGATTGTCGCCATCAGTTCCGGCACGACCAACGGCTATGTGATTGAGGAACTGACGGGGGAACGATTCGACAAGAAGACTCTGGTCACCGGGCGGACTCTGCCAAGCGGCTACAGCGGTCCGGCCCTCACCGCTACGGGCGAGGATTTGATCTTGCGGAAGGGAGAACGCGTGCGTGGCGTGCGGGCCATGCTGTACGTCAACGAGATGGGCCCCGGCGATGTGTTCATGAAGGGGCTGAACGCGCTGAACTACGAGCGTCGGCAAGGGGCGGTGCTGATCGGCCATCCGACCGGCGGCACGGTCGGCGCGATCCTCGGCACCATGATGGCCCGGCGCCTCCGTTTTCTGCACCCTGTGGGTCTGGAGAAGAGCCTGTGCGTGGACCTGGCGGCAGTGGCGGAGCGGATCAACGCGGACGCCTCCGGCAAAGGGCCGACCCTGTGGCTGGTACCGGGGGAACTGTTCACCGAGATCGAGGCTCTGAGGGTGCTTTCCGGGATCGAGGCCGTGCCGGCGGGAGCCGGTGGCGTCGGTGGCGCCGAAGGAGCCGTATGGCTGGCCCTGTTTGGGACGGCGGCAGAACTGGACAAAGCGCAAACAGCCCTGGCGTCGGTCCGGGGTGAACCGGCGTTTGCTTCAAACTGACGGGAGCCCAGGTGAAGCCGGGTGCCTGTGCCTAGAGCTCCGGCGCCAGCTCCACCCAGCCGCCCTCGGCTTCGTAGGCGGAACGGTACATGGCGTCGAGGATGGACTGGGTGCGGCGGCCGTCGCGCCCGGAACAGGTCAGTGCGGCGCCGCCACGGATAGCAGCGGCCAGGTTGTCGGCGGCGTTGAGCCAGGCGGGCTCGACCGTCCGCGGCGCGACCTCGGCCCAGGCCCCCTGCAAGAACCAGCGCTCCAGCGGCTGTGCGAATGGGCCACCCTCGGCGTGGAAGTAGGCGCCCGCGGCGCCGGTCAGTTCCAGGCGGGCAAACCAGGTCTGCTGAGGGTAGCAGGTGGTGCTGGTGAAGGTGACCATGGCGCCGTTTGGGTACTCCCACACTGCCGTGCCGTAGTCTTCGGCCTCGATGGCGTGATTCTGGGTGCGCAGGCAACAGCGGGCGCGGGCCGGGATGCCGAGGGCATAGGCGAACTCGTCGATATGGTGGATGGACTGGTTGGAGAGGACGCCACCGCCATCCCAGCGCCGGGTGCCGCGCCAGGCGCCATTGCTGAGGAAGTACTCCATATCCCGCAGTATTTTCAGTTCAAAGGAGCCGCTGAGGAGGGTACCGAAGCGCCCGTCGGCGACGGCGGCGCGCAGGGTGGTGAGGTCGGTCTGGAAGCGGCGGCCGAAGTCGACCGCGAGCAGGCGGCCCTTGTCCTCCGCCTTGCGGATCATGGCATCGCAGGCGGCCAGGGAGGCGTCCATGGGTTTGGTGGTGAGGACGTGTTTGCCGGCCTCGAGGGCAAGCTGGGCGATCTCGCCGTGGCGGCCGGTTTCGGTCATAACGTAGATGACCTCTACGGCGGGGTCATCGAGCCAGCGCCGCAGGTCGGTGCCGTAGGGGACATGGCAGGCCTCGCCGGTGCGTTTGGCGCGGGCTTCGACCAGGTCGCAGACGCCCACGAGGCGAGTGCCGGGGGTTTCGGTGATCAACTTGGCGCGGCTGTGTCCCATGCCCAGGCCGATGACGGCGAAACGGACGGGGTCCGC
>CAILKC010000649.1 GCA_903834675.1 uncultured Victivallales bacterium
GCCCGCGATGCCCAGCCCGTTCCGGGCGGGTTCGCGGTATCCGGCCGTCTGCCAAACCCCAGATACGGCGGAAGCCCCGGCAGAGCCGGTGCGGACCGCCGACTCCAGGCGTCGCGTGGTTTCCCTGGAGCCCGCGATGCCCAGCCCGTTCCGGGCGGGTTCGCGGTATCCGGCCGTCCCCTGGAGCCCGCGATGCCCAGCCCGTTTCGGGCGGGCGTTCCGCCTCAGTTGATCGGCGGCGGGTCGTCGTCCTCACCGCTGCCCGAGAAGAGTCGGTTGTGGGAGGTGCCGCCGCGGGGCGCGACGCTGCCATCGGGGTTCACGTGGTAGCCGAGTTCGCCCACCGTCAACGACTCCACGTGTCCGTCGCAGAAGCTCACGTTGGCCCGCTCGCGATGGCGCGCGTCGGGAGCGCTGCGGTGTGGGTCACTGCGATTGCTATCGTCACAGTACTCCGAGTTTGCGGCCAAGAGACGAGGGGGATCCAAAGCCCAGCCGTGATTGCCGACGGCCGTGGTGTCCCCGCTGCCACTCACGCGGTAGGCGGTGCGCGCAGACAAGGGCTTGCCGGCCGCCGTGCCCAGACAGTCAGCCGCCAGCACGGTCCGCGACCCGACCAGCCGGTCGAAGCGCACCGGGAAGTTGATGAAGCGCCCGCTCGCCTGCTTGCGGGAGTTGCCCAGGAACTGGAAGTTGTAGCCGTAGGGGTAGTTGCGGTTGTTGGTCCAGTCCGCTACCTCTGGGCATAGAAAAACCGGGTTGTCCACGCACTTGGTGTTATCTTCGGCTGAATTGGGGCTGGGTTGGTTGAACGCATAGAAGCCGGCGGAGGCGCCCATGGTGACAAACCAGCGCGGCCGATAGTGCAGGCCATTGCCCACAAAGTAGGTGTTGCTACTCCCTGCCACAGAGGGCATGCGACCCGGGAGACAATACCCGTCGGCGTCGTCGGCATACAGAGTGAAGCCGATGGCCAGTTGCCGCAGGTTGCCGGCGCAGGCAATACGGCGGGCTACCTGCTTCGCCGACAGCAGGGCCGGCAGCAGCAGCGCCGCCAGGATGGCGATGATGGCGATGACCACGAGCAGCTCGATCAAGGTGAAGTCGAGTCGTCTCATGCAGCAATCCCGTCGCGGTGTCCGTATCGTGTGCATCTACATCCGGGCATTGCAGGCGCCATGCCAACGCTGCGGTTGAGCAGACGAAATCGCAGTAGAGCACCAGGTTAGTGCCACGGCGGAAGGGCGGGATAGGGGACGTCGGCGAGACGTCGTGGCCAGGCGGTGCCCACGGACGATGCAGGCGCTGCACCGAGATGGTGCAGGGACGGCGGCCTGGCCCCGGCCGCCCGCCAGGTCACGACTTGGCCTCCAACTCGATACCAAGCTCCCGCAGGCGTCGGCGCAGGGTATTGCGATGCAAGCCGAGCCGGTCGCTGGCGGCGACCTGGTTACCGTCCGTCTCGGCCAGAGCGCGGCGGATGAGATAGCGCTCGAGGGTGTCCAGGGCACGGCCGTAGACGCCGGGAGTGCCCCACTGGGCAGCCGCGGCCAGCGCGGCCAGGGCAGGGACCGTCGGGCTCGGGACACCGGCTCCCGGCTCCGGGCTCCGGTCGGCGCTGAGGGCGGCCGGGAGATGGGTCGGCAAGATGAGTCCACCGCCGCAGACAGCCACGGCGTGCTGCAGCACGTTGCGGAGTTCGCGGACGTTGCCCGGCCAGTTCCACGCCACCAGCAACGCCTCTGCCTCCGGGGTCATCAGACCGCTTCCTGTCGGCGCCAGCAGCGCCAGCAAATGCCGGGCCGTGGGCAGGATATCCTCCCGGCGATCGGCCAGGCGCGGCATGCGTATCTCGGTGACTGCCAGGCGATAGTAGAGGTCGGCGCGGAAGGTTCCGGAGCTCACGGCGGCGGCCAGGTCGCGGTTCGTTGCCGTCAGGATGCGCAGGTTGAGTCGTCGTGACTGCAGTGAGCCCAAGCGCTCGACCGCCTGATCATCGAGGAAGCGCAGCAGTTTGACTTGGGCCAAGGCGGGGAGCTCGCCAACTTCATCCAGGAAGACACTGCCGCCATCGGCCACTTCCAGGCGCCCCGGCTTGTCGGCTACGGCGCCGCTGAAGGCGCCCTTGGCGTGACCGAACAGCTCGCTTTCCACCAGCGCTTCCGGTAGTGCCCCGCAGTTGACCGCGACAAAAGGCCCTGAGCGGCGGCTGCCACGCTCGTGGATGGCGCGGGCAGCGAGGTCCTTACCCGTCCCGGTCTCGCCCGTGATCAGCACCGGCGCGCCGCTGTGGGCGGCCCAGGCAATCTGGGTGTAGACGCGCTGCATGGCGGCCGAGGCCCCGACCAGCGCCGTGGCCGCGGGCGGCGCGGCTGGATTGGGTGCTCCGGCGGCCGGACGCGACTGCAGGGCGCGCTCGACGGCCGCAGTCACCAGGTCGAGATCCAGCGGTTTGATCAGGTAGTCGAACGCCTTGCCGGCGATCGCTCGGGTGGCCGTATCCAGGGTGCCGAAGGCCGTGATGACCAGCACGGGCGTGCCGGGGGCCGCGGCGCGGAGGTCGTCGAGCAGGCTCAGCCCATCGCCGTCCGGCAGGCAGACATCCACCACGGTCAGGTCAGGCGGCTCGGCGCGGCAGAGCTCCAAACCGCGCCGAGCCGTCGGCGCCACGCTGACACGCAGGCCGCGCGCCTCGAAGTGGCGGCGGAAAGCGTAGCAGATGGACTCCTCGTCATCGATTACCAGCAGATGAGCCATGGTTACACCTTGGACGTGCTACAATAGGTGACCAGCAGAGCTTGTACAGCGGGAGCTTGAGCGTGCGTCAACTCTCTATCCGAACCCAAATGCTCCTGGCGCTGAACGGCACCACTCTAGTGTTGGGCTTGGCGGCGGGCTGGGTCAGCCTACACCTGGTCAACCGCGCCGCCGAACGTCGCGCCGTGCAGGAGCCAGCCCGCAATACGGCCCGGCTGATTGCGGCCTTACGTCTGCCGCTGACGGGACGCCTGGCGCACGACCTCCAACGTCTGACCGGCTGTGAGACCGCGTTCGTCACCGCCACCGGCACCCTCGTCGCCAGCACGCTCCCCGAGCTTTCGGCCAGCGCCGCGAACGAGGCGCGGCCGGATGCCGGCAAGCCAACCCGCATCAGCGCGAGTGGCCGGCGATACGTAGCGGGAGTCTGCGACATTCCCGGCGCCCGACCGCCGGCGCGGGTCATCCTGCTGGCGTCGGCTGAGGTGCTCACGGCCGAAGGCCACCGCGTCGGCTGGCGCATCGCCTGGGCGACCTTGGCCGTAGTCCTGCTCACCACCGTCGCCGGCATCGGGTTGGCGCAGGGCGTGACCCGGTCGCTGCGCCGACTCGCGGCGCAGGCCGCCAGCATGACCGCGAGCCTGACGGCTTCGGCTGGGCCAGCGTCTCAGGCCGTGACGCATCCGGCCGGCCAGGGCCGCCCCAGGCGCTTCGCCGAAAGCGGCGCGCCGACCGAGGTCACCTCCCTGGCGCGATCCTTCAACCAGTTGCTTTCCCGCCTGGAAAGCGCGCGGCAGGACCTCGAGCATGCAGCCCGTCTGGCTGCCGTCGGCCAACTGGCCAGCGCCGTAGTTCACGAACTCCGCAATCCCCTCTGCGGCATTGCCATGAATGCCCGCATCCTCGCCGATGAGGCCGCCTGCCGCGGCGAGCGCGACCCCAGTCTGGACCTGATCGCCCGCGAGGTTGAACGCATGGACCTGTACCTGGGGGAACTGCTGCTCCTGGCCCGCCCCTCGGACGCCTCGGCAGCCAGAGCGGCAACCCCTGCGGGCCGTCCTGCCACCAGTCTGCGAGCTGCGGTCGGGTCGGTCTCAGTGCTGCTTGCCGGCCGCTGTCGACACGCCGGGGTCGAGTGGATTAACCGCTTGCCTGACCCGGACCTGCCCGTGGCCATGCCTGACGTCGCCCTGCGGCAGGTTCTGCTCAACCTGGCCCTGAATGCTCTGGACGCTATGCCGAACGGCGGGCGGGTCGCCGTCGCGGCCGATGCGTGTGGCGAAGGCTGGCTACGAATCAGCGTATCTGACACCGGTAGCGGCCTGCAGCCCACGCCCGGCCAGGATATCTTCGCCCCCTTTGTCAGTACCAAGCCGGGCGGGAGTGGGCTGGGTCTGTATGTCTCGCGCCAGATGGTTGAGCGCAGCGGCGGTCGCATCGGCTTCGCCCCAGCAGCACCCCAGGGGACGACGTTCTGGGTCGAACTACCGCAGGTCGGCAGGCAAAGGACAAGCGCACCCGAGGTGGCGGATTGCGACTCTAAGTGCCCCTAAGAGGAGAGCCATTCCAATGTCAGCAAAGACTCAAGGTCGGCACGAACTCTGGCCCTGGCGCGGGGTCGGCCTCGCCGTTGTCCTCGCCCTCCTTGCCATGCCCGTCCTGACGACCTGCGCTCGCGGCGACAGCGACTGCGGCCCCGTGGGCTTCCTCACCGAGGAGATACTCGACATCGATGTCGACCTGGCAGACGACCTGACGGAGGCGAGCGGCAGGAGCGTCGTCGCGCTTCTGCTGCTAGGCAACGCCTGGGTCGTATTCGGTCTGTGGTTGCGGGCGGCCGCTCGCGTCGGCCTGGTGGCGGCTCGCCCTCTGGTGTGGCTGACGCACCTGTATCGGGTCCCAGGGAAGTACCAGACACCGGTCCACTGCACCCTCAACCTTCTGGCGCTCGCAACGGCGTGCCTGCACCTGGTCGCGGTCGACGAGCAAGGCTCGGTGCTGCTCCTGGCGGCCCTAGGGCTCATGGCCATGCTGGGGGCGTCTGGCCTGTTGCTGGTGGCCAAACCGCGGCTTGGGCTCCGGCGGGCAGCATCTCGCTTCCATCGTCACCCCGTGACGCTCGGGGTGCTGGCACTGCTTATCGTGGTCGGGCATTGGGCGGCCGACTGAAGGCAAGCGGCTTCGTAGAGGGGAAGGGCTTCGCCGGGGGCGGTGACGCACATTGCGAGGTCTCCCAGCAGGCCGTCGCGAACCCCATATATCCACCCGTGCAGCGCCAGCTTCTGCCCGCGCGCCCAGGCATCCCGCACCACCGTCGTCTCGCTGAGGTTACGGACCTGTTCGATGACGTTCAGTTCACACAGCCGCTCGTGGCGCAGCTCCTCGGTCGGGCACTCCGCAATCCGGGCGCGATGCGTGGTGAGGACGTCCTGCACATGGCGAAGCCAATTGTCGACGAGGCCAAAGCGCTCGCCGCGCAGAGCCGCCAGCACCCCCCCACAGCCGTAGTGACCGCAGACGATGACGTGCTGGACTCGGAGCACGTCGACCGCGTACTGGATCACAGACAGGCAGTTGAGGTCCGTATGCACCACCAGATTGCTGACATTCCGGTGGACGAACAACTCGCCCGGCAAGAGCCCAACGATCTGGTTCGCCGGCACGCGGCTGTCCGAGCAGCCGATCCAGAGGTACTGGGGCGCCTGCTGACGCGACAGGCGTAGGAAGAACTCAGGGTCTCGCTCAACGATGGCGGCGGCCCAAGCGCGGTTGCTGGCAAAGAGATTCTCTAGGACTCGCATTCTGGCTTCGCCTCAAGTCGCGCTGGTGGCGTGGTCGGCACTCCTTGCCAAGACCGAAGAGGCTTCGCCGCTGGCGAGCTGTTCCAGCCGACGGGCGCTATCCTCCAGCGGCTTGAGGGACACGTCTGCCCCGGAATGCCGTTCGTAGTAACCGAACGGATTGTCAAGATCCCGGATCAGCATTAGGAGGAAAATCATCAGATACGAGATGACAATGACGAAGAACAACGACTCGTAGAAGGGCTCGATCTTGGCCAGGATGAGCCCGATGCAGAGCAGGATCGTGGTGATGTCGGCAAGCAAATAGCCCGCGGAGATGAAGGAGGTCTCCCGAATGGTGTGGATGCGTATGAGAGTGCGCCGGAGATTGCTCTGTTCCTGCTTCAAGCGCGCCACCAGAGTCGCCTGCGTCCAGGGCTCCAGCCCGGCAAACAGAGGGGTCAACTCGTTCAGGTGTTCCAGCAGCTCTGAGGTGCGGTGTTTCTTGTGGAACCAATCCAGGACGTCCTGGCCCAATTGCGCCAGATGGATCAGGCAGGGGCCGACCTGAGCGTCAGGCTTGGCGCAGCGGATGCCGCGTACTTCCTGCGCCAGATTCTCCAGGCAGGCGCTCAACTCGCCCGGGAGGCGCTCGCTTTCTTTATAGTCCGACAGCACGCCGCTGAGCAGAAAGCCCATCAGGAAGACGTTGGCCGCCACGATCCCGGAGAACAGCGGGTTGATCGAGATGACCTCCCAGCCGAGGAAATGGACGAGGAGCTTTGCCCCGACCACCACCGCCACGATGGCGCCAGCGCGAAGCAGCAGACGGTGTTGGTTGCGGATGGCGATCATGGTCCCTTTCACGGAGGCCGCGGCGCGAGCCGTCGTTCCTCATGCCTGGCGACGGTTCAGGCTGGCACGCCACAGCTTGAGCAGTTCGAACCAGCCGATACTGACGGCGCCAGCGCCGACGCAGATGGCCAGGTCCATGGGGTGCAGAACCCCGAAGTGGAAGAGATTGCGCAGGAACGGCACGTACAGGATCAGCCCCATGCCCAGCGTCGCCCCGCCCACGACCCACCAGAGGGCGCCGTTCGGTTCGCGGAACATCGAGAAGATGGTCCGGGTCCAGGAGCGGTTGGTCAGGATGAGGCAGAGGTTGGCCACGACCAGGGTGGTGAAGGCCAGGGCCCGCCGTGTGTTTTCATCCACGTTCCCCATTCGGCCGGCCACCACGAAGACACCCAGGATGATGGCCAGCACCGAGGCGCCCTGCAGCAGGCTCGTGGCAATGCTTCGCAGGCTGTAGAGCCGGTCGGTCGGGTTGCGCGGCGGACGGGTCATGACATTGCGCTCCGCGCTCTCGGCCTCGAAGATCACCGAACAGGCCGGGTCGATGATAAGCTCCAGAAAAACCACATGCACCGGGAGCAGAAGCAGCGGCCAGTCCTTGAAGAAGACCGGAATCATCGAGAGGCCGGCAATGGGAACGTGAACGGCAAAGATATACGACACCGCCTTCTTGATGTTGTCGAAGATGCGGCGCCCCATCTTCACGGCCTGGACGATCGAGGAGAAGTCGTCGTCCAGCAGGACCAGGGCGGAGGCCTCGCGGGCCACGTCGGTGCCGCGACCGCCCATGGCGATGCCAATGTGCGCCGCTTTGAGGGCCGGGGCATCGTTCACGCCGTCGCCGGTCATGGCCACGATTTCGCGGTTGGCCTTGAGGGCATTGACGAGGCGGAGTTTCTGTTCCGGGACGACACGAGCAAAGATGTTCACGGACGGGATGCGGCGGGTCAGATCCTCGTCGCTCATCGCATCCAGTTCCGGGCCGGTGATGACCTGGTCCGGATGCGCCAGGCCGATCTGCCGTGCAATGCTCTGGGCCGTACCGGGGTAGTCACCCGTGATCATAATGACGCGGAGACCGGCGGTATAGCATTCGGCGATCGCGGCCGGCACCGTCGGCCGGACGGGATCGGCGAGGCCAATCAGACCGAGGAAGTCGAAGGCGAAATCGTGCTGCGCGTGCGGCAGGTCCTGGGCGCGGAAGCAGGCCCGGGCGGCGCCGAGCACACGCAGGCCAGCGCCGGCCATGGCCTTGACCTGCCCGGCCAAATCCTCTTGTTGGGACGCGCTAAGGTGGCAAAGATCGGCGATCGCCTCGGGGGCCCCCTTGGCCGCAATTTCGAAGGCGCTGCCGTCCGGGGAACGCCAGACATGGGACAACGCCAGGAGTTCGGGCGAGAGCGGGTACTCTCGCACCAGCGTCCAGTTCTCGTGGAGGTGCTCGGTGCTGGCGAGGAAGCGATCCCCGAGCTGCCGCAAGGCCTTTTCCATGGGATCGAAGGGGTCGCGTTTGCAGGCCAGGATGCCGTATTCCAACAGGGGATGGAAGGTTTCAGGGAACGGGGTTCCGGCGGGGCTGTCCGCGGCGAACGTTTCGCCGGCGGCCCACAGTCGGCTGACCGACATCTGGTTCAGGGTCAGAGTGCCGGTCTTGTCGGTGCAGAGGACGGTCGCGGCGCCGAGGGTCTCCACGGCCGGCATGCGGCGCGTCAGCACGCGGTTCTGGGAAATCCGCCAAGCGCCGAGCGCCAGGAAGATGGTGAGGACGACCGGGAACTCCTCCGGGAGGGTGGCCATGGCCATGGTGATGCCGGCCAGCAGTCCCTGCTCCCAGACTTCGCGGGTGTTGCCGCGCGTCAGACCGTAGACCACGATCACCACCGCGCAGAGGGAGAGGCCAACGACGGCGAGGTTGCGCACCAGCCGCCCGGTCTCCCGTTGCAGCAGGGTGCTCTCCGTCGCGACGCCTTGCAGCGCCTTGCCGATCTTGCCGAGTTCCGTGCGCGGCCCGGTTGCCAGGACTTCGGCGACGCCCTGACCGCTGGTGATGAGCGTACCGGAGAAGACAAAGGGCAGATCGTCCCCCCCGGGCTTGCCGACCGTCTCGGCCGTCGCCGAGGCGGCTTTGCGGACGGGGACGGATTCGCCGGTGAGGAGTGATTCGTCCGCGGCGAGGTTCATGACGTAGCGCAGCGCCGCATCGGCCGGCACCCGGTCCCCCTCGACCAGCACGATGAAATCGCCGCGCGCCACTTCGCGTCCAACGAGGCGCCGCTGCTGGCCGTCGCGAATCACCAGCGCCCGTGGGCTGGACAGGTCGCGGAGGGCCTCCAGGGCCCGTTCGGTGCGACGCTCCTGGACGATGGTGATGCCCATCACCACGAAGACGAAACCGAGGAGCATGGCCGCGTCCGTCGGTTCGCCCATCATCAGGTAGAGCAAGCCGCAGGCGACCAGCATCAGGAACATCGGCTCCCGCGCGACCTCGACAGCGATGGCCAGGACGCCGCGCTGGCCGCTGGCGGGGAGTTCGTTGTAGCCTTCGGTCTCGAGGCGACGCGTCGCCTCGGCCTCGGTCAGACCGGAAATCGTACGGACGTCAAAGGTGGGTGACATGAGCCTATTCGTGTCCTCTCAATGCTTGCCTATGGCCGGGCCGCCTAGCTCTGCCCCATCTCCCCCGGGGGAGCGGCCCGAGGCGTGGGCCTCAGCGTCGCCCGTCAGACGCTCGTCTCTAGCGGTCAGCACGCTGATCACGTAGTAGCCGATGGGCACGCCGACCACCATCCCCCACATGCCGAAGAAGCGCTCGCCGATGAGGAGTAAGATCAAGACCAGGATCGGATGCACGTGCAGGGCGTCGCCGGTGATCTTCGGGTTGAGCACGTAGGCCTCCAAGGCGTGAATCGCGACGATGAACCCCACCAGCTTCAGGACCAGTGGCAGTCCGCCGGCCTGGGCGCCAAAGAGCAGGATCGGGATGGAACTCAGGAATGACCCGGCGACGGGAACAAAGCCACAGAGGAAGACGAGGGTCGAGAGCAAGGCGATGCTCGGCATCCCGAAGAACCAGAGCGCGACCGCGGTCAGGATGGTGTTGACGGTAGCGATGATGGCCTGGGCGCGGAAGGCCTTGCCCAAGACCTCGGCGAAGGCCAGAAGGTGCGGCGCGGCACCCACGTAAAAGGTCCGGATCCGGCTGCTCTCCAGCTCCCTCAGCTTGGCGCCGATGCGCTGCCAGTCCATGATCAGGATGAAGGAGAGGATGATGGCCAGAACCGAGAAGATCAGCACCTCCCAGCCGAGCTTGACGAGGTGCAGGACGCTGCTCAGTACGCGCGGCAGGGCGGCCTTGACGGCGCGCGCGGCTTCGCTCCGCAGGGCGTCCATCGACGCCGCATAGCGCTCTGAGCCGATGAAGGCTTCCGCCCGGTCCGCACCGATGATCGTGACCATCAGCCCCTCGACGACGCGGGTAACCACCTCGGTGGTCTGCTTCTCGCCGTCGCCGGCAAACTCGGTCAGAATCTGCCGCGTCTCGATGATCAGCTTGGGCCCGATCCAGGTGCCTACCGCGGCTAACAGGCTCACAAACAGCACAAAGACGAAGACGGCAGCCAGCCGGTAATTCAGGTGCAATCGCCTCACGCAGCGCTGCACCGCACCCCGGGTAATGTAGGTGATCAGGAAGGTCTCGAAGATCAACAGGAAGAAGGGTTTGAGCAGATAGAAGAGCCCGACGAGGATGGCCCACAGGAGCATCTTCTCCCAGTGGTTCTCGAAGAATCTCTTGATGCCGGAACCGTCAAGCACGGAACTCTCCTTCAGGGCCGCGGGAGGCCCCCAACCGACTTCCCAACGTTACTAAAGGACGAAGCGGGAGGCTGGCGGATTTGACCTGCGGCGGGCGCAAGTCAGCTCCGTCGGGGTTCGCTTGTCTGAGAACCGCAGAGGGTCGAGGGCCTGCCCGCCGTGGTGGGTCGAGAGACGAGGGGGGACGCAGTGTCCGAGTCCCCCCCGTCGACTCGATCCCGATTTCGATTTCCATCTCGATCCGCCATCCCATCGCTACGGTTTCGCGGCGGCACCCCCAGCCGCGGAAGTCGCGGGTTCGCCTCTGCCTCTTCAGCCCCAAAGGGGCGCAATCCCTTCTGCCTCTTCAGCCCCAAAGGGGCGCCATCCCTCAGCCCAGGGCAGCGCCCTGGGTACCGTGCATACCCCAGATTTTCAGCCCTGCAGGGGCGCCATAGCTGGCCGCGCGCTGCCCATGGACTGTCGGTATGCCGCCCCGGCAGGGCTCAATCTCGTTTTGGATTCCATTCCCAGGGCGTTGCCCTGGGCTGAGGAATGGCCGCGCTTTCAGCGCTCCGCGGCGTCTGGCCTTCGCGACACGTCCCGCCGGAAGTCTCCCCCAAGAGTCACGTGACCCGTTCTGCTCGCCGGAGGCGGAGACGATCGAAACAGAAACCCCTACGGAGCTGAC
>CAILKC010000650.1 GCA_903834675.1 uncultured Victivallales bacterium
CCGACCGTCGGGTCGGCTCCGGCCGCGCGAGCCGCGGCCCTACTTCGCGTAGCGCTGCAGCAGCTCCAACAAGGCGCGGTCGAGCTTGTGGCCATTGGCGTCTTCGTAGGCGACATCGGCACGGTCGCTATCGAGGACGCCAAAGGAGCCGCGGAAGTTCCACAGGGACCAACCCCAGCCCGCGTCCTGCCAGTTGCGCAGGCAGTCTTCGGCCCAGCGCAGGAGCACGTCATGGGGGGTCTTGTTGAAGGCGCCCCATTCGCCGACCATGACGCCGACGCCCTGGGCCTCGGCCTCTTTCCAGGGGGTGATGGTGGTGTCGCGCAGCCACTCGCGGTTCTCGGAGGTGAGGGCGACGAACGGCCCCGCGGCGCCGGCCGGGTCGAAGCGCACACTGCCCGGCTTGCGGCCCCAACTCGTATCGAGGCCGACTTTCAGTTCCGCGGCGCCGGGGCGTTGTGGCGTCAGGCCCAACTCCGTCAATTGCATCCAGTCACCGGCTTCGTTGACACACTCGATGACCTTGGCGCCGGCCGGGATAACGGCTTCGCAATCCAGGTCGTAGAGGTTTTGGTAGAGGTTGTGCTGCGCCTTGAAATCGGCCTTTTTCCACTCGCCCTCGCCGGGACCGCAGACGAACTCCCGGCGCAGGATTTCGGCGCCATCGGCCCGGACCACAAGAGTCGCCTTGGCCGAGACCACGCCGACGCGCAAGCGCAGCCGCTGGGCTTCGACAAACGGTCCGTCGAGCCGCAGCGCGCCGGCGTACTCGGGCTTGGACGGGCCGTAGAGATTGCCGTAAATCTGCAACCGGGGCCAGGACGGCACCGGCAGCGTGTCGGAGCCATTGACCCAGCTCGCTTTGTAGTGCGTGATCTGGGAAGGCGTGTAACCGCGCGTCGCCTGGGCCACGCCCAGCGGCAGCAACTCCAGACAAGGCTTCGAGCCCCACTGCAGGCCGTCGCAGATCACCAGCCGCTGCGGGTCCTCCTGCCGAATGGCGGCGACCAGCAGCTTCACCACCGCCGCATAGGTCGGACCGTCGACGTTGGCCGGCTCATTCATCAGGTTGAAACTGAGACGAGTGCTCGGAATACCCTTGTAGCGCCGCGCAAAGGCGCCCCAATGCAGGGCGCACACCTCCTGCGCCTCGGGGTCGGTCCACAGATTCGTGGCCTCCTTGGGGTTGGCCACGGTGTAGCCGGGGGCGCGGTGGAAGTTGAGGCAGACGTGGATGCCGTACCTCTCCCCCCAGGCCACCGCCTGATCGATCTCCTTGAGGACGTCCTCGTTGAGACGCCGCCAATCGCCGTCGACGATCCAGCAGCGGTAGTCCATCGGCAGGCGCACAAAGTTAAAGCCCCACTGGGAGATCAGGCGAAAGTCGTCCTCGACGAAGGGCTTGTTGGCGTTCTTCTGGAACTTCTCGAGCAGGTTGAAGCCGTGCCAGCGCGGCAGTTTCTGGGCGGTCGCCTCCTGCCAGCGGCTCTCGGCCGCCCCGCCAGCCGAGGCGAAACCGGTC
>CAILKC010000651.1 GCA_903834675.1 uncultured Victivallales bacterium
GGAGCACCGCAGTTCTCTGGCGGTCAGGTCCGGCACCCGCCGGTGACCCTGCTGAACCCTGGTGCCTGAGAAGCTGTGAAAAAAAGGCGACCTATGCAATAAGGATGGGCCGTGGTATTCAGCCCCAAGGGGGCGTTTCGGGCGCCCAGGGCAACGCCCTGGGTACCCGTCCACAGCGAAGATTGAGCCATGAAGGGGCGGACCATGCGACCTCGGTGCGAAGGTAGGGTAGATGGCTCGTCCCTACAGGGCTCAAACCTCGCTGTGGACGGGTACCCAGGGCGTTGCCCTGGGCGCCCGAAACGCCCACTTGGGGCTGAATACCACGGCCCATCCTTATTGCACAGGTCGCCTTTTTTTCACAGCTTCTCAGGCACCAGGGTTCAGCAGGGTCACCGGCGGGTGCCGGACCTGACCGCCAGAGAACTGCGGTGCTCCGGCAGGGGCTTCTGCACTTCGTCATTGGGCCTTGGGCATTCGACCTTCTCCGGTTCTCATACAAGCAAACCCCTACGGAGCTGACCTGCGCCCCGCGGCCTCAGTTGGGTTCACTGCGTCATTGGGTGTATCGTCATGCGTCACGGGATGGTCGGCAGCGCCCAACTTAGGCTGGGTCTCGTCGGCCTGCGTTCACGCCAACCCCGAGAAAGAGAGCCCAGCATGCGCTTGGCAAAGCCTGTAGTCGCGATACTCTTCGGCGCCCTGTCCGGGGTCGCGGCGGACCGGATCACGGTCACGACGCCGAGGTTCGAGGCCGCGTTCGAAGCGGGCACGTTGGCGGAACTGCGCCTCGGCGGCGCCGCGGTGGTGACCCCGGGTGAGGGGAACCTGGCCGGCATCCTGCGGGTAGGCAAAGACCACCTCATCATCCCCGCGGCTACCGAAGCCGCCGCGCTTAAGCCTGGGCAGCCGCTTCGGCGGCTCTACCGGGAGCTGACCGGACTTCCCGGCGCGCTGCTGACGCAGGAGTACTCCCTGGTCGGAGAGGACGTGGTCATCTCGCAGCAGGCGACCTCGCCGCAGCCAGGGGTGCATGGGGTGCAGTGGGGGCTCGGCCTGGTGCCGTTGACCTACAACATTGTCGTACCCGGACAGGGTGGTGTACGGCTGAAACGGGACTCGCCCGACGCCGCGTACCAGTTCGACTACCCCATCTCCTGGGAGGCCCAGTTCGTCGTGATCGAGGGACCCGACCACGGCGTCTGCATCTGGGCCGATGACCCCTCCGGACGGCACAAGCGCTTGAAGGTGAGGCGGCAGCCGAATGGCTGGCAACTGAGCTTCACGACGCACAACCCCGCGCCCTTTGCGGCCTTGACGGAATGCGTTTCCGTGGCCTGGCATGTGTCGCCGTACAGCGGCGACTGGCGCGTGCCAGCGCAGCGCTATCGCGACTGGGCCGCAACCGCCTGGAAGCCGACCCCACGCGCCGCGCAGACCCCCGCCTGGGCCAAGGACATCCGCTTCGTGGTCATCACTGGTCAGGACCTGCCGGTGCTCGAGAGTCTGGCCAAGCGCGTCGACCCCAGACAGACGCTGCTGTATGTCCCCAACTGGCGTAAGTTTGACTACGACCGTATGTACCCGGACTACACCCCGAACCGTACCTTCCCTGCCTTTGTCGAGCAGGCGCACGCTCTCGGTTTCCGGGTCATGCCACACGTCAACTACTTCGGCTGCGATCCCCTCAGTCCCGAGTATGCGGCCTTTGAGAAATACCAGGTGCGCAATCCGTGGAGTCACGAGCGCGAGTGGTGGCTGTGGGAGCGGGCCAATCCCGCCATCAAGTTTGCCTATATCAGCCCGGCCTGCAAGGCCTGGCGCGACCTGCAAATCGGCCGTTGGAAAGAACTGGTCGAACGCTACAAAGTGGATGCGCTACACCTTGATCAGACGCTCTGCATCTACAATGATGACAACGGCCTCATCGAGGGCATGACGATGCTCGAAGGCAGCCTTGCCTTGCACCGTGAACTGCGTCAGGCTCTGCCCGACATCGCCATCTCCGGCGAGGGACTGAACGAGGTGACCATGCGCCACGAAGCCTTCGCCCAGCGCCACGCCTACGGGCTGGACTTCGTCGAGGGGACCTGGAACCGCGCCAAGCTGGCGATGGCCCATCCCATCAGCGCCTACGTCTTCAACGGCTACACCCAGCCCTATGGCTACCTGGGCATGGGCGCCCCGACCAGTGGCCAGCTCTACGCCGCCTGGCGGGAGAACTACCAACACTGGGGCGTGATCCCAACCCTGGCCTGGCCCAACCTGGGACTGCTGGACAGCCCTTCCGGCTTCGCGCTCCAGTGCCTGCAGGAAGCAGCCTGCTTCACCCGCCACCGCCTTGATCCCGACCTTGACGGTGACTGGCCAGCACCGGTCTTATTCCCGTATCGCGGCGACGGTGGCATCCGGGCCGTCTACCGTGACGAGGGCCAGGGCAGCGCCTTGGTGGTGACCCAGGACGGGACCCCAGCAGACGTCTCACGCATCATTACGGGAGTTGCGGAGATCGCGCTTCCCGGGTCGCTTTCCGGGTGGCGCTGTTACGACGACAAGCGCCTCTTCGGCCTGGACCCCGAAGCCTGGTACCCGTACAGCCCCGAACCGCGTGAGGCGCGGGCCTTCCACGTCCAGCAGCTCACTGTCGGCTTCACGGCAACGCGGGTGACCCAGACCGAGCAGATGGCCGTCGTCGAGGTCAGCGACGTGGGCCAGGTCACGGCCCTGGCAAACCGCTTCGAGCTGGCCGTCTGCGGCTCGCGTCCCTTCGTCGGCAAGGGCCTGGAGACCCGCGGTCCCTTGCGCGATACCACCGATGGCGCGCTGTTCGTACCGCAGGGGTCGGACATCCAGGCGCATCCGCCGTGGAAAGCCGAGCGCCAGAACCCGCAGACGGGAGTGCTTGAGGCGAGTGGGACCGGCGTGGCCTATGCCAGCTTCCCCTTCGCCCTGCCCGACCTCCAGGGCTCGATCTGGTTCCGTTGCCAGGTCGCCATGGATAAGGGCGCCGTCGGCGAGGGCAAGACGGACGGGGTTCTCTTTGCGGTCGTCGCCAGTGCCGCCGGAGTTCCCGAGGCCAAGGCCGAGAGCTTGAACGCCAGCGCGACCCAAACGGCGCTGGACCTCGATCTGACGGCCTTCCGCGGCAAGGAGGTCCGCCTGGAACTGCGGGTCGATCCGGGACCGCAGCGCAGCGCCACCTTCGACTGGGCGCGCTGGTACCGCCCCCGTCTCGAGGTCAAGCGGCGGCAACCGGGCACCATCGGCATCGCGGGGGCGCCCTTCACCTACGCCCTGACCTCCGCGGGCGAGGCAGCGACCGTGATCGAGAGATCCGGCGACACCCTGACGGCGCGCCTGGAGCTGCCGGGTTGCCTGATTCTGCTCAAGACGCCGCCGCCAGCCGTGACGCTGCCACTCGACCTTGGCGACACTCCCTTCATCCTGACCTTCACCTCGGCCGCGGGGCAGCTCCTTGAACAGCCGCGCTACGCCGCCGCCGGACCCGGCGAGGGCAGCGTGGGCGGGGTACATCGCCACGGCCTGAGCATGCACCCACCGGACCAGGGAGCAACCACGGCGGACTACCCGCTGACGCTGCCCGCCGGCCGCGCGGTCCTCCGCTGCTTCATCGGCTTGCGCGATGGGTCGAAGTCCGACGGCTGCAGCTTCATCGTCAAGGCCAACGGCGTGGCGGTGGCAGAGCAGCGCAAACTCCCCGGCGAGTGGTCAGAACTGACGGTTGACCTTTCGCCCTGGGCCGGCAAGCCCCTCGTGCTTTCGCTGGTCACCGACAGCGCGGGAAGCCACAACTTCGATTGGGCCGTCTGGGGTGAGGCCAAGCTGACCGCCGAATAGCGCCAGCAGCGCGCCGTCCCGGATGTGTCGTCCGCTTGAAACGTTGTCTTTTGCCCAGGCGAAGACGGGCGCATGTCAGCTCCGCAGGGGTTCGCTTGTCTGAGAACCGCAGAGGGTCGAGGGCCTGCCCGCCGTGGTGGGTAGAGAGACCAGGGGGGGACGCAGTGTCCGAGTCCCCCCCGTCGACTCGATCCAGATTTCGATTTCCATCTCGATCCGCCATCCCGCCGCTACGGTTTCGCGGCGGCACCCTCAGCCGCGGAAGTCGCGGGTTAGCCTCTGCCTCTTCAGCCCCGAAGGGGCGCCATCCCTTCTGCCTCTTCA
>CAILKC010000652.1 GCA_903834675.1 uncultured Victivallales bacterium
CCCCGCGACCTCCGCCAAGTTCTACCGGGTGGAGGCTGAGGAGTCGCGGCTGGATGTGCTGGGGCTGATCCACACCTGTCTGGACGCCACGGTACAGATTGATCTGACCACCTTCGAGCGGGTGCCGATTCGCGGCCTGCACGAAGCCGTCAACGCCGCGCTCTCGCCGCCGGGGCGACGCCAGCATCCCGGCCGCATCGCAGAGGAGGCGGCAGAACCTCCTGAGGCTGAGAGCTGAGGGCAGATCTATCCGACCTGTCCGACCTGTCCGTAGCGTCGGCTCCGGGCGTTCTGCCGGGCTGTTTTAAGAACCTGGGTTGGGCGTCGCAACAACCCGTGGTCTGTCTGCCGTATCTGGTTGCGCGAGAACACACGCCGTCAGGCATGGCACAAGCGCCAAGCCAAAGCGGGGTCGCGCTCGCCGTCCGGCGGGCGTTGCCACCGCAGTCCAAAGGGCGGCGGCCCCCAGTCCGTAACCGCGGCGCCTCTGAATATGAAGTACCTCAGGGGACTCCATGTCAACTCGTTTCGTATGGTTTGCCTCTTATTTCAGGCGAGGCGTTTCGATAGGTATGCTCGCATGTGCGTGCGGCAGAGGGCCGCGTCCGCGGCCCGTCGCCGCCGCTTTCACTGCCGGCGGTACGACGGCGGCCGTTTCTTGAAACAGCCCTGGGCGTTCTGCCGTGGGTCTGGCAATTTGCGTTCTCTGCTTTAGGTTGCACATGCTTGCTTCGTTTAGCTACCGCCCTGGTGCGGCGGGTTGACCGGTGCGGATGAGACGGGCGGAATCGGTAAGGAGCCGCTAGCGTGGCAGACTGGGGTGCCCAAGTCAGCGACACGGACGACGCCGAGCCGGCGGACGATGCGTCTGCCCCGAGTGGTCCACGGGAAGGCGGCGAGGACGCGATCCGCTCTTACCTGCGTCGGGTTGGAAGCATCGCCCGCCTGACGCCGCTGGAAGAGGTTTTCTACGCCCGGCAGTACCAGGAAGCCCGCGACGTCGTGCAGCAGCGTCTCTGTTGCACCCCGGCGTTGCTGATGACCGTACTCACCGAGTTGGCGGGCGGCGTGGATCGCAATCAACTATTGCACCTGATCGACGTCAACGCCTACGAAGACCCCAAGGAACTGCTGCTCCACATGCACGCTGTCCTGACCACGGTGCAGGCGATCGAGCGGGACATGCGCAGCATTCCGGAGGAGAGTGCCGGCGAGAGTGAGGAACGGCTTGAGATCCTGCGTTCGTCCTTCCAGCGGGTGCTGCGTCGGCTGCCGCTGCGGGACGAGTTCTACGAGGAGTGCCTGCGGCGCCTGGTGGATGGCGAAGCCGATATTCCGGCGAGTAGCCCCGAGGCGCGGGCCCAGTTGTTGCAGCGCCTGCGGCAGTACCAGCAGGAACAGGAGGCGGCGCGCAGCACCATGGTCGAGAGCAATCTCCGCCTGGTGGTCAGTATTGCCCGGCGCTATGCGCACCTGGGAGTGCCTTTCATGGATCTTATCCAGGAGGGCAACATCGGGTTGATGCGGGCGGTAGAGAAGTTCGAGCACGAGCGCGGGCACCGCTTCAGCACCTATGCCAGCTACTGGATTCGGCAGGCCGTCATGCGGGCCCTTTCACGGCAGGGTCGCACCATTCGCATCCCGCCGAACATCCTGCGTGAGTTGAGCCAGATCACCTCTGCCGAAGAGGGACTGTTGCAGGAACTCGGTCACCCACCTGCTCCCGAAGAGGTGGCCCGGCGCCTGGGGCTGCCGGCCGCCCGAGTGCGAGCCCTGCGCAAGATGTCCCAGCAGATGATTTCCCTGCAGAGCGCGGTGCGGCCAGGGGCCGAGACCGAGCTGGTGGATTTCGTTGCCGACGAGGAGGAGCACGCTCCGGAGTTCCAGATGGCGCAGAAGCTGCTGCGCGAGTCGATCGGCAGCGCGCTGCACACCCTGGAGGAACGCGAACGCGAGGTGTTGACCATGCGCTTCGGTCTCGATGGCGAGGAACCGCGCACCTTTGATGCCATCGGCCGTTGCTTCAACCTCTCCAGCGAGCGCATTCGCCAGATCGAGTTCAAGGCCTTGAGGAAACTGCGGCACCCGACCCGGCAGCGGTTCTTCGATGGCTATGCGTGACCGGGGGCGGGATCAGACGATGTATTGGGAACCCAAGCTAGAAACGATGTCACGGGCCGACCTGGAGGCTCTCCAGGACCGGCGTCTGCGGGCGACGCTGGCACAGTGCCTGAAGTCGCCCTTCTACGCGGCGTCGCTGGGCGGGCGCGGCGGCGCGTCGGCAGCCCTGCCCAGGCTGGCTGAGTTGCCGCGTCTGCCGTTCACGACCAAGGAGGACCTGCGGGGCCACTTTCCCTATGGCTTCGTGACCGTGCCGCGGCGCGACTTGGTACGGCTCCACTGTTCGAGCGGCACGACCGGGAATCCCACCGTGGTGTTCCATAACGCGCATGATCTGGCGTCGTGGGCCAATCTGGTAGCCAGGAGTCTCTACGCGGTCGGGGCGCGCGACACCGATGTGTTTCAGAACATCTGCGGCTATGGGCTTTTCACCGGTGGCCTGGGCTTCCAGTACGGGGCCGAGCGGCTGGGGGCGTTGACGATTCCGGCCGGGGCTGGCAACTCGCACCGTCAGATCAAGCTGATGCAGGACTTTGGGACCACCGTGGTTCATGCTATCCCCAGCTATCTGGGGCGTCTGCACGAGGTCTTCGACGAGCTTGGACTGGACCCGCGTCGGGACTCCCGGTTGCGCCTGCTGGTCATCGGGGCGGAGCCCCACTCCGAGGAGACGCGCCGACGCATCGAAGCCAGCTTTGGGGTCAAGGCCTTCAACTCCTATGGACTGAGTGAGATGAACGGGCCTGGGGTCGCGTTCGAGTGCGAGTGCCAGACGGGGCTGCACGTGTGGGAAGACTGCTTCATCCCCGAGATTGTCCACCCGGACACCCTCGCTCCCATGCCTGTCGGCGAGCGTGGCGAACTGGTGCTGACCACGCTGGACCGGCAGGCGATGCCGATCCTGCGCTACCGCACCCGTGATCTGACCCGTTTCATCCCCGGCGAGTGCCCCTGCGGTCGTACCCATCGGCGCATCGACCGCATCACCGGGCGCAGCGATGACATGTTCATCATCAAGGGCTGCAACGTCTTTCCCATCCAGGTAGAGAAGGTCCTCATGCGTATCCCGGAGGTCGGCCAGGACTTCCTCATCGTCCTGCATCGCGTGGCGGGGGCCGACGAGATGAGCGTCGAGGTCGAACTCCGCCCGGAGTGCTTCAAGGGGGACTTCGGAGCGCTCGAACAGCTTCGGCGTCAGATTGCGGCGCAGGTTCGGGACGAGGTGATGGTGACGCCGCTGGTGAAGCTGGTCGAGCCCGGCAAGTTGCCTCGGAGCGAAGGCAAAGCCGTGCGCGTCCGCGATGAGCGCGGCGAGCGCTGATCTACCGGGCACCTGAACCGCAAGACCCTAGCGGCAGGCGCTGAACTGGGGCAGGGGGAAGTGTCGGGTCATCTCGAACACCTCCTTGCCGACCTGGTGGATGACGGCCTCGTCAGTGATGTGGTCGATCACCCGGCCGATGAACCCGGCAATCCGCGCCATCTCCGGCTCCCGCAGGCCCCGGGTCGTGACCGCTGGGGTGCCCACGCGGATGCCGCTGGTGACGAAGGGGCTCTCCGGGTCGAAGGGGATCATGTTCTTGTTGACCGTGATATCGGCCCGGTCCAGCGCCGTCGCGGCAGCCTTGCCGGTGATCTTCTTCGGCCGCATGTCGACCAGCATCAGGTGGTTGTCGGTGCCCCCCGAGACGATGCGGAAACCGCTCGCCGTCAGCGCCTTGGCCAGGCAGGCGGCGTTGAGCACAACCTGCTGCTGGTAGGCCTTGAACTCGGGGGTCATGGCCTCTTTCAGGCAGACCGCCTTGGCGGCGATGACATGCATCAGCGGCCCGCCTTGGATGCCCGGGAAGACCTGGAAGTTGATCTTCTTCATGATCTCGGCGCGTCCCAGGACCATGCCGCCGCGCGGGCCGCGCAGGGTCTTGTGGGTGGTGGTGGTGACCAGATCGGCGTAGGGGACGGGGCTGGGATGCAGGCCGGCGGCCACCAGGCCGGCGACGTGGGCCATATCGACCATCAACAGGGCGCCGACCTCGTCGGCGATGGCGCGCAAGCGGGCGAAGTCCATGAAGCGCGGGTAAGCGCTGGCGCCGGCCAGGAGCAGGCGGGGCTTATGTTGGCGGGCCAGGTCGGCGATGACGTCGTAGTCCAGCATCTCGGTCTGCGGATTCACCCCGTAGCCGACGAAATGGTAGAAGCGCCCGCTGAAGTTCACCTTGAGGCCGTGGGTCAGATGTCCGCCGTGGTCCAGGCTCATACCGAGAACGGTGTCGCCGGGTTCGAGCGTGGCGAAGTAGCACGCCATGTTGGCCTGGCTGCCGGAGTGCGGCTGGACGTTGGCGGCTTCTGCCCCGAAGAGGGAGCAGGCTCTCTCGATGGCAAGCTCTTCGGCCCGGTCCACGTGTAGGCAGCCGTTGTAGTAGCGTTTGCCGGGGTAGCCCTCGGCGTACTTGTTGGTCATGACGGAACCGCAGGCGGCGCGCACGGCCGGACTGGCGAAGTTCTCGCTGGCGATGAGTTCGAGGCCGCGGTCTTCACGAGCAGCTTCGAGGTCCATCAGCGCGGCAATCTCCGGGTCCACGGCACGGATGGCAGCGACGTCATCGTAGGACTGCGCCTCCAGCTTGCCCAGTCGGCGCGCATGGCGTTCGGCCCCGGAGAAGGGCGTCGTCAACCAGGCTTCCACGGTGGCCACCAGGTCGGCATCCGACATGCCGTCGCCGCCGGTCACCAACACATTGGAGGCATTGTGGTCGCGACTGGCCTGGGCTTTCGCCGGGGTCTCTACCAGGGCCGCGCGCACACCGGGGAAACGGTTGGCCGTGATGCTCATGCCGACGCCGCTGCGGCAGAGCAGAATGCCACAGGTGATCTCGCCGCGCACCAGGGCTCGGCAGAGGGCGGCAGCGAAATCCGGGTAATCATCCTCCGCTTGGCAGGTCATGGCGCCAAAATCGCGGACGGCCACCCCGCGTTGCTCCAGGTAGGCGGCCAGCATCGTTTTCTTGGCGAGGCCCCCGTGGTCCGTGGCGAGGCCTAGGGTAACGGAAACCACGCCGCTCTGCCAGTCTTTGATCGACGCCATACGGGTGTGACCTCAGAAGCTATGAGAAGATGCCCGCGGCGCTTGTTGTGACCCACTGTAGCGGGCTCCGCCAGGCACGATACCAATGCCGATTCCGACCCCCGACCCTGATGTCTTCGCGGCTTGCCAGCGTTTGTCGGCGCTGCCGGAAGGGTTTGGAAGCTGTGCGTGGGTAATCTAGTGGTAGGCAGCCAAGCCGCAAGACCCGGCGGTGCGAGAGATTGCGGGCCTCCTCAAGGCGCCAGGGTCGTGTTTCAGCGCTCCTCGCCGTCTGCCGCCCCCGGCCTTCCCACCACCAGGCCCTCGATCTGGGCTGCTGTCGGGGCGGGTAGCAGCAGACTGCAGGCCAGGCCGACCACGAAGGTGGTCACGCTGCCCAGCAGGGCATACCAGAGGAAGGAGGTCTTGGTCAGAAAGCACACGGGCAGCAGCACCAGCACCCCGGCGAACCAGCCCAGGATGGCGCCCGTGGCGTTGGCGCGCCGCGAGAACATTCCCAGCAGGAACAGGCCCAGGAGCGGTCCCCCCACCAGGCCGATGGCCTTGTTGCTGGCCTCAATCAGGCTGCCCAGACGCTCCACCACAAAGGCCAGGAGCACAATCAGCACGCCGTAGAAGAGCGAGAGCCACTTGGCCAGCCGCAGAAGGTGCGCCGAACTGGCGTTCGGACGCCAAAGTCGCTGGTAGAAATCGACCAGGCTGGCCGTGGTCAGGGAGTTGATGCCGGCCGACACGGTCGACATGCTGGCCGCGTAGATGGCCGCGATCAGCACCCCAGGCATACCGGTAGGCAGTTCGTGCATGACGAAGTAGGGAAGAATCTGGTCGGCCTTTGTGATCCAGCCGGCCGCGAGGGGGTCGGTTTGGGTCTGGTAGAAGGCGAACAGGACGATGCCGGAGAGATAAAAGATGGCGACCACGGGCAGGGTCAGGGCCAGCTTGATCCAGAGGGCCCGGCGGGCCTCCTTGAGGTTGGTCGCGGTCAGGTAACGCTGTACCGAGACCTGATCGGTGGCCATCTGCACCAGGTTCATGAAGGCGCCGCCGATGAGCACACCCCACAGCGTCACCCGCACGCTGGGATCCAGGCTCAGGCTGAGGTCGAACTTACCCGCGGCCTGGCCGATGCGGTAAACCCCCATCACCCCGTCGGGAATGTGCCCGAGCGCCACCACGAAGATGGCGATCTGGCCGCCTACCAGCACCACGAACTGCATCACATCGGTCCAGATGACCGCCTTCATGCCGCCCAGCGCGGTGTAGAGGGTGGTGAGGACGCCGGTCAGCAGAATCGTCAGCCACAGGGGGAAGCCCGTCACCTGTTCCAGGGCCAGGGCCGGCGCGTAGGTCGCCAGCGCTAGCCAGATCAGCACCCGGATGATGAACAGCGCCGAGGAAAGGGTCCGCACACCTACGGAAAAACGCGCCTCCAGATACTGGTAGGCGGTGTAGAAGTTGGCGCGGTAAAAGAACGGCATGAACACCAGGTTGGTCAGCGGCGTGGCAATGAAGAAGCTGAGCCCGACCAGCATGAAGGTGATGCTGTGGGAGTAGAGCTCGGCAGGGGCTCCCAGGTAGCTGATGCCGGAGAACAGGGCCGCCAGCACCGAGATGGCCACGATGATGGAGTGGATGCCGCGCCCGGCCAGGAAGTAGTCCTTGAGGGTCTCCTGGCCGGTGGTGAACAGCAGGCCGATGGCCACCGAGGCGACCAGGTAGACGGCGAAGATCGCATAGTCCAAGGTGGAAAAGGGACGACGGGGGGGGCGCGGGGGTACGACCTGGGCCGCGCTCGCGGTCCGGAGCGTGGGCGTCGCCGAGCGCAGGCTGCCCTCCCGCGGCGCCGCCGCTGCGGTCTGGGTGGCCGTGACGCCCGGCGCCGTGCCAGCCTCCGGGGCCCCTGGCTGGCGCTCGCGGGCGCCGCCTTCGGCCGCCCCCGCGGACAGGACGGCCGCCAGAATGAGCGAGATGGCCAGCCCCGGCGCCAGGCGGCTGCGACGCCGCGTGGGCTGGCGCGGGGCGCCAGCGCCGGGCGGCTCAGGCAACGCCGCCCCGCCGACGCACCCCGGCGAGTCTCTGCCGCCGCACTCCAGGGGCCGCCGACTTGCCACGTTCGTGCTGCCCACGGTCGTCGCTCCTTCTCCACACCACCCTGGCGCTGCGCCCTGTCCGTCTCAAGCGCGGCGCGGCCGGTCAGCTTTGGTCGCAGATGGCGAAGGTTGTGCGCAGGGCCGCCAGGATGTCGCCCTTGGGGTTGAACTCGTGCCCGACGTAGAGTTCGAACCCGGTGGCGGCGATGCCGCGGCAGATGCCCGCGTAGTTCAGTTCCTGCACGTCATCCATGTCCCTGCGGCCGGGGTTTCCCGCCGTGTGGAAGTGCCCAATCCAGCGGATGCTTTCGCGGATGGTACGGATCAAGTCCCCTTCCATGATCTGCATGTGGTAGATGTCATACAGCAGCTTGACCCGCGGGCTGTTGACGCGCTCGCAGACCGCCACGCCCCAGGCCGTGTGATCGCACAGGTAGCCGGGGTGGTCGACCTTGGAGTTCAGCAGCTCCATGTTCAGGTTGATCCCCTGCGCTTCGGCGTAGGGCGCCACCCGCCGCAGGCACTCCGCCGTGGCATCAAGCGCGTCCTCGTTGCTCTGGTAGGGCTGCCGATTGCCGCTGAAGCAGATCAGCCCCGGGATGCGGTGCTTGGCGGCCAGCTCGATCGAGGTTCTCAACTCAGCTTCAATGCGGGCATGGTTGGAGCGCTTGTTGAGCCCGTCGGGCAGGGACTTGTGGCCGCTCATGCTGGCGACCGCCAACCCATGCTTGTGGGCCAGGCCGACGACCTCTTCGAAGTCGTCACCGCGCGCCCACAGTTCGATGGCGGCGTAACCGATGCCGGCGACGTTCTTGAAGAGGTCGTCGAGGCTCATGTCCTTGGGTTTGAAGCAGGGGTAGCAGAGGGATTGCTTGATGCGCATGTGTCAGGGCTCCTGGGTCGAACGTGTTCAGATTCAGGCGCGCCGAGGCGGGCGCGCCACTCCGTCGGTCTGCGTCCTACCTTAGCGCCCACTCCTGCCGCAGGCCAGTTACCGGTTTACCTCGTGGCCACGAAGCTCTATGGTATGCGCACGGTTCGACAGAGTCCCTGGCCCGGCGTTCTGGAGCGCGGGATCTCCTGTGGCCGGGTTGCGAACCCGATGTCCAGGGGTGGGCCGGACCTACGGCCAGGCGAACCACGGTTTGGCGAACAAGCCAGGAGAAGCCTCGATGTCGCTGCTCACTTCTGCCGCGCTGGGGACGGGGTCCGCGCTGGCTCTGACGTTGTCGTTGGCGGCGCTGGCGGCAGCGGGCCAGGAGGCCGCCCCGGCCCTCGGGGAGCCTGCGGACATCGCCTTTGTCGCGGCCTTGGACGGGACCACGCAGTACTACATGGAACTGCTCCCAGCCGGCTTCGATCCCAAGATAGAGCGGCACGTCCTCATCGCTCTGCACGGCCATGGCTCGGACCGACACCAGTACGTCACGGAATCCCGTGGCGAGGCCAGCGCGGCCCGTGAGGCGGCGGCGGCGTACGGCCTGGTCTTTATCTCTCCGGATTATCGTGCCAAGACCTCATGGATGGGTCCCGCGGCCGAGGCTGACGTCGTCCAGATCATCGCCGATCTGCGCCGCAAGTATAAAGTCGGCAAGGTCTTCCTCGTGGGTGGGTCCATGGGGGGCTCAGCGGTCTTGACCTTTGCCGCCTTGCACCCCGAGCTGATTGCCGGGGTGTCCAGCCAGAATGGCACGGCGAACCACCTCGAGTACACCCATTTCCAGGATGCCATACAGGCCTCGTTCGGCGGCGCCAAGGCGCAGATTCCGGAGGAGTACAAGAAGCGCAGTGCCGAGTATTGGCCCGAGCGTTTCACCATGCCGGTAGCCCTGACCGTGGGAGGCAAGGACACCTCGGTCCCGCCCGACAGCGTCCGTCGGCTGGCCAAGGTGCTGCAGGAGATGGGGCGCACCGTGCTGCTGATTGACCGTCCTGAGGTCGGGCATAGCACCGACGCGGCCGACACGCGCGCCGCGCTGGATTTCGTCATGTGCCGGGCGCTGGGATTGCCCAACCCCAATCCGCTCGCGATCTCCCCGACCAACGGCCTGTTCTTCGCGGGCCAGCGCCCGGCGGTGGCCACGGCGGCGGGCCAGGTAGACCTCGGACTGCAAATCCAGGTCCTGAAAGCCGGGGAGATCGCCGCCGTCTGGTTCTTCAAGGCCGAAGGCGAGGTAGAGTCCACCCACACCTTCAAGTTCTGGGATGCTGCCGGGACCTGTCGGCTCGCGCTGAACACGACCGCTGAGACCAGTTCGGGCTGGCAGCGCCTCGCTCTCGAGAAGCCCTTCGCTCTCGAGGCGGGCGCCGCGTACACCGTCTCCTACACTGCCGCGTCGCACTATCCGGCCACGGCTGGCGCCTTTGCCGCGCCGATCGTGCGCCGTGGCCTGACCGCTCTGGCCGGCGTGTACAGCTTCGACAACCTGGGACAGGCCCTACCGGTCAAGACCCACCAGCAGATGTCCTACGGCATCGATCTCGAGTATCGGCCGGGAGTGCCATAGGCCCACCTCCGACGCCGCGGCCGCGCCTCGGCGAACCGACCACAGACAGCGACACACCATGCGACGGCAACACCTCTTCAAGCTGCATGCGGAGTTCTCTCCGGCGGGCGACCAACCCGAGGCCATCGCCGCGCTGGTGGAGGGACTGCGCCTGAACCAACGCTTCCAGACTCTCCTCGGCGTCACCGGTTCGGGTAAGACCTTTACCCTCGCCAACGTCATCCAATGCGTGCAGCGCCCGGCTCTCGTCATCTCGCACAACAAGACCCTGGCCGCCCAACTCTACAGCGAACTGAAGTCGTTCTTCCCGGAAAACGCGGTTGAGTACTTCGTCAGCTACTACGACTACTACCAGCCCGAGGCCTACATACCCCAGACCGATACCTACATTGCCAAGGACGCCTCCATCAACGACGAGCTGGAGAAGCTGCGTCTTGCCGCCACCAGTTCGCTGCTGGAACGCAGCGATGTCATCGTCGTGTGCAGCGTCTCGTGCCTCTACGGCCTGGGCTCGCCGAAGGACTTCGAGGCCATGCAGGCACATCTGGTCATCAACGGCACCATGGAACGCGACGACCTCCTGCGCCGCCTGGTGGACATCCAGTACACCCGCAACGACACCGCCCCGGAACGCGGCGCCTTCCGCGCGGTCGGCGACACGCTCGACATCTACCCGTCCTACCGCGACGACTTTGTGCGCGTCGAATTCTGGGGCGACACCATCGAGCGTCTTTCCCGGCGCGATGCGCTCACCCACGAGCTGATCGAGTCGCTCGATGAGATCTCCGTGTTTCCCGCCAAGCACTTCGTCATGCCTCAGGAGCAGATCAAGAAAGCCGAGAAGGGCATCCTGGCCGAGCTTGACGAACAGGTGGGGCACTTCGAGCGTGCCGGGCGTCTGGTGGAGGCGCAGCGCATCTACCAGCGCACCCAGTACGACCTGGAGATGCTGCGCGAGATCGGCTACTGTCAGGGCATCGAGAACTACTCGCGCCACCTGGCCGCCCGCGAGCCCGGGTCTCGCCCTTCCACCCTGATCGACTACTTCCCCCAAGGCTTTATCACCATTGTCGACGAGTCCCACGTCACCCTGCCTCAGATTCACGCCATGTACCGAGCCGACCGCAACCGCAAACTCGTCCTGGTCGAACATGGCTTTCGCCTGCCTTCCGCCCTGGATAATCGCCCGCTGAACTTCGAGGAATACGAAGCGCTGCAGCAGAATATCCTCTTCGTCTCGGCGACGCCGGGCACCTACGAACTGACGCTCAACACACCCGTGCAGCAGGTCATGCGTCCCACTGGCCTGCTCGATCCCGAAGTCGAGGTCCGCCCCCTCACGAACCAGATCGATGACGTCATTCACGAAATCCGCGAACGCGCCGCCAAGGGCGAGCGCACCCTGGTGACGACGCTCACCAAGCGCAGCGCGGAGGACCTCTCCGACTACCTGCGCAAGCTGGACATCCGCAGCCGCTACCTGCACAGCGAAGTCGATGCCATCGAGCGCGTCGACATTCTCCGCAGCCTGCGCGCCGGCGACTTCGACTGCCTCGTCGGTATCAACCTGCTGCGGGAAGGACTCGATCTGCCCGAGGTCTCGCTCGTGGCGGTGCTCGATGCTGACAAGGAAGGCTTCCTGCGCTCTGAAACGAGCCTCATGCAAACCGCCGGCCGCGCCGCGCGCAATGCCAATGGCAAAGTGATCCTCTACGGCGACAGCGTCACGGCCAGCATGCGCCGAGTCCTGGATATCACCCGCCAACGCCGCCTGCGCCAGGAAGCCTTCAACCGCGAGCGCGGCATCACCCCCACCACGGTGCGCCGGGCCATCCAGTCCAGCCTGCGCCGTTACGACGAGGCCGAGGAACAGGTCACTCGCGTGGTCGCTGAAGCCGGTCAGGACTACAACGTGGTAGAGACGGTGCGCCAACTCGAGAAAGAGATGATCGAGGCTGCCGAGGCCCTCGAATTCGAGCGCGCCGCCATGTTGCGGGATCAGATTCGCTCCCTGCAAGAGCCCGCGGCGTCGACCACCAAGCCCGCTAAGCCCGCTAAGCCCGCCAGGACGCCACGCCGCCGCTGATTGCTCCGGCGCTGCCGCCGCCGTATAGTGCCATCGGCCTGGGGGGATGCGTCCCACCCGCGGGGGAGCTGGGAGTGCTTCCCGCTGGGGTTGCGGGCCAGGCCCACGCGGTGCCCCTTGGGGTTGAAATGGCCGTTCGGGAATAGGCCAGATTGAAACGTCAAACGCCCAAAGAGGGAAACGCTGACCATGGCCGACACTCTGCGCGACCGCTTCTGGCTCTGGGGACATGAGGCGGGATGTTACCACCGGCACGCGAACAACGCCTGGCACCTCCCCGGCGCCTCGTCGCGGATGACTCCGGCCGAAGGCGCCTTCTACCTGGGTATCCCGAATGTGATGATGGTGCGCTTCGGGAATCAGCCCCAACCGCCCTTTCGCCAGCACGCCCTGCCGCTGCTGCCGCTGCGGAGCTTCATCTGGTCCATCGTGGGCGATTCGGGCTCCACCGACAACGACCGGCAACCGGACGTCCAGGCAGTCCTGGACCTGCTGCCTGAGTTCCCCAACCTGACCGGGACGATCATGGACGACTTCTTTCGCCGGGACGCGGCTCGCCCCGGTCGCTACACGGTGGAGCAGGTCGCGGCGTTTCGCCGGCAACTCCATTCCGCCTCCCGTCCACTGGAGTTGTATGTGGTGACCTATGTGCAGGACCTCGACTTCCCCATCCGGGCTCATCTGGAAGTCGTGGATGCGACCACCTTCTGGACCTGGCAGGCGGCGGATCTGCACAAGCTGGAGACCAACTTCGGGCGTCTCGAAGCCATCGCCCCCACGACGCGCAAGCTGTTAGGCATCTACATGTGGGACTTCGGCGTCGGCGGCCCCATGCCCATGGACGCCATGCAGCACCAGTGCCGCCTGGGGCTCGAGTGGCTGCGGGCGGGACGCATCGAGGGACTGGTCTTCCTGGCGAGTTGCATCGCCGATTGTGACATCGAGGCGGTGGAATACGCGCGCAAGCTCATCGCCCAGGTCGGCGATGAGCCGCTGCCGGTAGTCGGGCGGTAGCGCCTCGCAGTGACGGCGGAAGCTCCGGCCAAGCCGGAGCGGACCGCCGGCTCCAGGGGATGGCGTCCTGGAGTCCGCGGTCCGCTCGCGCCAGCGGGCTTCCGCGGTATCTCCCTCTCAGCGTGGGTCGGCCTTCCGGCGTGCTGTGGTGAGCGCCTGCCGGTAGGGCTCCGGCACGTCCTCGATACGGCTGTAGGTACGCTTCTCGCCGTTGATCACCACCGTGATGGCCGTGGCCGATGGCGCCCTCCCGCTGCTGATGGCGGCCTCGGCGCGTTGCCGCAGCTCGGGCGGCATCTCGTCCAGCGAGTGGTAGGTATGGGTGACCGTCCGGGTGGTGACCTGCACGGGACCCAGGTCGGTCACCTTCACGACGGAACCGCCGGCCGGACCGTCCTGGCGGCTCTTCTCGACGGCCCCGCGGAGTTCGGGGGGCAGCGATGCCGGGTCAACAGCCTCCCCGTGGCCCTCCTCCTGGCCGTCGCGGGTTACCTGGACAGAGAGGGTGAACCGCGGCAGGTTGGCGAATGCCCTCCCAGCCCCGGCGAGCCAGCGCCGGAGGCGGGCGAACAGCCCATCGCCACGCCGTGCCTGGTCGAGGCTGTAACCACACACACGGCAGAGGCGCTGCGTCGCGCCCACCGTCGCTCCACATTTTGGACAGGATGCCATGGCGCACCTCCGGCGGTAGCCTGCGCACATCATACAGCAGAACGGTGACTGCGCCAAGCCTGTTCGTCAAGCCCCCCGGAAGTGACCCCGTTGTCGGCGGCCTTGGGACTCTGGGGCATTCGGGCAAGTTATGAGCAGGGCTGCCTGCGCGATGACTGATGAGAAGGTGCCGGATGGATGGCCCGTGCTATGTTGTCCGCCTGGTCGAACCGTACCCCGTGAGAGTCCGGAGATGAGCATGCACGTAGCCTCAACCTTCGCGGTTGCCGGAGTATTGCTGGCGGCCGCCGGCCTGCCCGCCCTGGCCCAGGACAACGGCAACCAAACCGGCGTCCGCAGCCATCCCTGCCTGCTGGTGAATGCCGAGACGCTGCCACTGCTGAAGGCCAAGGCCGCCGAGGCGCGGCCGAACCGCTTCGGGTTTGTGCCAGCCGAGGCCTGGAACGCCATCCGCGCCAACGCCGAGCGCCTGGCCGCCCTTCCCACCTACTCCTACGCCGTCAAGATTCCTGGCGAGGGCGGCGTCATTCTCGAAGAATGGAGCTACACGCTCTCCGATCAGACCCCGCCGCCGCACCCGAAGAGTCCCGCCTATCCGCCGTGGACGGCGATGTTCCAGGAACGCCCTGATGCCATCTCGACCCGCCTCATTCACTTCAGCTTCGCCTACCTGGTCACCGGGGAGGAGGCGTACTTCAGCAAGGCCCGCGAGATCGCGCTGCACCTCTGCAAGTGGGAGCAGTGGACCGACGCCAGCTACGGCGACGGGATCAAGGCCTGCCTGGACACGGGGCATTGCACCTACAGCGTCGCCATGTTCTATGATTGGTGTTTCGCGAAACTCAGCGAAGCGGAACGGGCCGAATTGCGCGCCGCCCTGGTGGCCAAGGGCATCGAGCCCATCCTGGGCTACGTGGACCGCTACCAGCCGGACACCAACGGCTACGCGGTGCTGCTCTCCGGCGCCACCCTCGCCGCCCTCGCGATCCGCCCCGAGGAACCCCGCGCCGGCGCCTGGCTACAGCTGTGCCTCGACAAGACCCGCGTCTCGCTGGACCGTGGGGGCAAGGACGGTGGCACCTTCGAAGGGCCCATGTACGGCACCTACCTGCTTGATTCCTTCGCCCTCGCCTTTGATGCGCTGAACTCGGCGCGGGTCGAGCAGACCCTGTTCGAGCATCCCTACCTGGCCACTATGCCGCGCTACTGCCTGGGCCTGCTGGCGCCCGACAGCAAGCAGATCCCGTGCTTCTCGGACGGCAGCCCGGGAGTGGCCGTGCCCAAGTTGATGATGATCCTGGCGCAGCGCGGCAGCTCCGACGCGGCCTTCTACCTCGAACAGATCGGGGCGCTGAAGGTCTCCGGCATCTACGACTTCGTCCGCTTCGACGCGGCCCTCCTGGAACCCCGGCCGCCGACCTGGAACCTGTCCTCGGTCTTCGTCGACATCGGCTACGCCTCGCTGCGCGACGGCTTCAACGCCCAAGCTCCAGCGCTCTTCTTCAAGTCGGGACCGACCACCAACAGCATCGGCCACAACCACTACGACCACAACGCCTTCGTCATCAGCTACGGCGGCCAGTGGCTCATCCCCGACCGCGGCTACCACAACTTCTACGTACCCCCCAAGCGCAAGTTCAGCCTGGGCAGCATCGGCCACTGCACCGTGGTTCTGGATGTGGACGAGGCCTGGATGAAGGAGACCACCGTGCCCTCGCCCGGGCACGACCAGGTGAATCTGGCCGGCGGTCGCATCGCGGAGTTCTTCGCCGGGCAAGCCTTCGACTACGTCAAGGGCGAGGCGGCGGCCGCCTACAACCCGAAGGGCCAGACCGTGCTGGACCGTTTTGACCGCCGCATCGTCTTCGTGAAACCTCACTTTTTCGTCATCCGCGACGATCTGGTGGCGCCCGAGCCGCATGCCTACAGCTTCTTGCTGCACAGTGATGGCACCGGCGAGATCGTGCCCGACGGCGAGGCCTGGCGGGTACAGCGCCTGCGCTCCCAGGTCTACGCTCGGGTGCTGGCCTCCGCGCCGACCCGGAGCACGGTGCAGCTCTACCCCGAGGCCGAATCCTACGGCTCCTTCCTGCGCGTCGAGACGGCCCAGGTCCCGGCGGCAACCTTCACCACGCTTCTGTTGCCACAGCCCTACGCCAACCCGAAACTGCTCCCCAACGGCGGCTTCGAGCGCGGCCTGGTCGGCTGGCAGCCGCGGGCAAACGAAGACCTGCCCAACCACACGATCGTCAGCGTGAACCCCGCCGAGGGCACCCAGTGCGCCGCCATCGCGGGCAGTGGCTACTTCTACAGCGACCGTTTCAGCCTGCCGGTGGGCAGCCAGGTCACCGGCAAGGTCAAGATCCGCACTCAGGACGCACCCGCCGGAAAGGGCGCCACGATGACGCTGTACTTCTGGAAGGGCGGCAGCGCCTTCGCCAACCAGCGGGTCGGGCCCTTCAACCACGCCGAGTGGCAGGAACAGGCGGTCTCCGCCACCGTCCCCGCCGGCACCGAAGAGATCAGTCTGGCCCTGGAGTACTTCGCTCCCGGCACCGGCTTCTTCGACGACGCCCGCATCGAGAACGATGCCGCGGTCGCCGCCTCGCTGCCGCCGCAGGTCACCGCGCTGGGCGCTGACGGGTTCGACGTGGTGATCGGCCAGGAACGGTTTCTGGTCAACTGCGGCCCAGCTGGCGCGCTGCGTCAGGCCGGAGACCTCACCACCGACGGCGTTCTGGCGGTGCTGGTGCTCGACCCTGCCGGGCAGCCGGCGCGCGCCTTCCTGCAGGGCGGCCAGAGGCTCACCTGGAAAGGCAAGGACGTGGTGCATCTGGAGCAGCCTGGAACCACGGAGGCAGTGCTCAAGGAGGGCGTCCTGACGGCCCAGGTTACGGCGGATGTGACCCCGCATGTACCCCTGCCCAATCAGGCTTGGATAGGCACCTCGTGGGCCGTCAGTGCGGCCACGCTGAACGGTCAGCCCGCCGTGGTGACGCAGACCGCCGACGGCGTCCGCTTGCAGGTGGGCGCGGCCCCGGCACCATGATTGCGCACGACACACCGTGGGTCCCCCCTGGAGAGGCGCCTGGCCTCAGGCGCAGCGGTGGAGCCCACCGCATCTCCATTCCCCTGGAGAGGCGCCTGGCCTCAGGCGCAGCGGTGGAGCCCACCGCATCTCCATTCCCCTGGAGAGACGCCTGGCCTCAGGCGCAGCG
>CAILKC010000653.1 GCA_903834675.1 uncultured Victivallales bacterium
CTCGTCCCACTTCGCCTTGGCTTCATTGAGCAGGACGCTGCGCTCGGACAGGAACTTCGCCAATTCGTCCTGGGCGTCCTGGAGTTGCTTGTAGACATTCTCCCGTTCCGTCTTGAGACTGCGCAGGGTCATATCGTTGGCCGCAAGCAGTTCCGCGCGCCGCTGGGCCTCGTACTTTTCAAGCAGAACGGTGAGGTAGGCCAGGGCGTACTTGCCAAGCGTGGCGTCGACGCTGACATCAAGCATGGTCTGAGCGGCGCGCATCGGACTGATGCTGACGCTGGGAGACCCCTGACCCGCGGGCATCTGGTCCCGGTACTCGTCCAGCAAAGCATCCCGAACCTGGCCATTGAGCAGGCCACTTTGCAGCAGGATCGACCGGCGCGTCACTTCCTGGTCCACGATATACACCGCGGTGGGACCGGCGCCCCCGGCAAAGGTCAAACGAGGATCCTGCACAACCTCGATGCGGCAGGTCGCCCGGTACAGCGGCGTACGAGTGTAGATGTAGGCAAAACCGGCGCCCGCGCCCAGCAGCAGAAACAGTAGGATGAGCCACCAGCGGGACAGCACAATGCCGATGTACTGCCGGATGTCGGGCCCCTCGCCACGCCCAGGCCCCGCCCCGCGCCCGCCCTCGCTGCCGGCAATCGGCGCACCGGGGTACATGGGCGGCGCACCGGGATAGACTGGCCCCGTGGGCGTGCTTGCGGGCGGCGAGCCCGCGGGCAGGTCGCCCGCGCTTGCCTGCAATCTCGGTTGGGGGTCAGCCTGAGCTGCCACGGGGTCACCTGATCTCAGAAGTTGACGACTTTCTGGGGCACGATGATCATGTCGCCGGGAAGGAGATTGACGTCTTTGTCAAGGAAGCCGTTGTCGATAATCTCGCTGGCATCGACCTTCTCTTCCTTGCGCGAGCCATCCGCACCGTAACGGATGAGCCGGACACTCTTGCTCTTGGCAAACTTACTGAAACCGCCCGCTTTGAAAATGGCCCGCATCAGCGTGCGCTGCTCGCCCGGGGAAAAGCGTACGATGCCGGGTGCGTTGATCTCGCCGACGATGACCACCTGACAGTCGTCGCTGGTCATCACTTGGTGTGACGCGCCGTCCTGCCCCGGCACGAAGAACACATCGCCGTTACGCATGGGCACGCGTGCCGTAACCGCGGCGTCGCTGAAGACGGCCATCAGGTCCACGGGAACCCGCTCCGCCGTCCCGGCGCTCTCATTCTGCCGCATGATGTACGCTTTCGCTGGCGCCGCCCAACTGGTGAGGCCGCCCATCTCGCTGACCAGCTGCATCACACTCATCTCGCCCTGGGGCGGCAGTTCCACCACGCCAGGCGACTTGATGGCGCCGTAGACATAGACCTTGCCCGGCGCTTTGCGGATCAGGGCAACAGAGATGCTGGCCTTCTGATAGAGGTCCTTGCACAAGGCCTGGGACAGAGCCGCCTCAGCCGCCGCGCTGGTCATACCCGCGATCCGGAACTCGCGCAGGTAGGGCAAAGGAATGGTCCCGGCGGTGGACACCGCCCCGTCAAAGCTGATTTCTGCATCCTCAGCCATGCTCACGCGGACGCTGTCGCCAGGGCCAAACACGGGCGCCGCCTCTTCGGCCCGGACACTCAGTGCGGCGCTGAAAAGGACAGCCCCCAGGAAAACCCGCCACGGCGCCGAACGCCTACCCCAGGCCGTTGCCCGCCTGTCTCTGGATGTCTCACGAGAGAACACGACCCCTCCTCTGCCGTCAGGGCCGCCCACGATGACGCCCCGGCGGCAGCCAACCGGCCCCCCCGCCGCCCGGCACGCACGGCGGACAGGCGAGGCGACGACCGCATGCCAATATAGCCGGCCCGTCGGTCCAGAGAACTACAAGCGATGCACTAAGCGCAGAATCACGCTATTCCGGGTGTACCCACCCCCGCCGCGGTTATCCGCAGCGCGCCACTCCCAAATGTAGCGCAGATCCAGCGTCGTGTCGCGGGTGAGACGATAGCCCAGGCCAAGGCCCGCCCGATACAGGCTGTAGCTGGCGCCACCGTCAGACTCGCGGCTATTGATGTACCCCAGGTCGGCATTGACCAGCAGGTCCTCGCGCAGCATGTACGAAAGCGTGTACTGCGTAATCCATTCCTTGGTGAAATTTACGTTCTGGCTCAGGGTGCCCTGTTCCGCGCCGTAGGAGGTGACCAACCGATGCGTCATGACCGGGCTGTTGGCATAGCGAATGCCCCATTGGGTGGTCAAGCCGCTGTACTGTTCGGTGGCCGTCCCGCGGTTGCTCGTATTAAAGGACACCTCGCTCAGCCCGACGCTGCCGCTGACCACGAAACGCTCGCTGCTGCCGTACACCAGCGCCGCGCCGCCCGCCAGCGAATCGGAGTCGTTGTGCTTCCCCATTGTGTAGTGGTACATGCCGAACCGCCCATAGGGGCCCAGCTGCAAGTCGCGGTTGAGGAAGTGCAGCAGGACGAGGTCGAGGAAGTCGCTGTAGAGGTTCTGTTCATCGTACTCCGCCTGGTCCGCCCACTGGTTCGTATGGGTGAGCTTGACCGCGCCGTTGGTGTAACGTGAGAACTCGTTGCGGTACTGCGCGTTGAGAAGGTTGCGGTTGAGGGCGTAGGCACGGCTCCCCTGGCCGCCGCCAGAGAAGGCATCGAGATTGCGGGTGAACTCCTCGCTGGCGCTGAGCAACCCGCTCTGTCCCAAGCGGAAGTCGAACCCGAGCTGCGCATTCGCGGCGCCATCCGTACCGCCGAGGGTAAAGCCTTCGTCGTTCGCCCCTGCACCACCAAAGGCGTACCTCTTGTAAGCCAGGCTGAGCCCGGAGTAAATCTGGAAGCCCGGATTCAGCGGCCAGTAGATCTCGGAGTAGAGCACCGGCGAGAGCGAGAAACCGTCCTGCTGGTCAGCGCTTTGCGCGGACGTCAGGTTGTCGTCATACTTGGCTTCCAGCCCAGCGGAGAGTTGCAGGCGCAGACTACCCAGCTTGACCGTGTAGTCTTCCTCGGCTTGGCGGCTGTACTGGTCCACCACGCGGTTGTAGCTCGCCGAGCGGTACAAGCCCTCCGTCCGCCGACCCACCAAAGGCGACATCTGGATGCTGGTGCCCGAGAGAGAAAGCGTGCCTGCTGCCACCAACCCCGCCAGGACGGTCTTGGACCATCCTCTATGGGCACGCATGAACAACATCCACAAATCCCATAACACCACAGGGCGACCACGCTAACCATGGTCGCCACGCCTTATCTATCTCGTCCGAACAGGCACGCCCCCGGCAGTCGGGGATACGCCAATCCACGCACGGATGCGGAACACGCTGGGATGCGGACATTAAGCCATATACTCACTATCCTTTACCGTACCCAACCAGCCAGCCTATTTCAAGCACCCCAGAGGCCAGGGGCCGCAGGTCACTGAACCCTTAACCCTTGTATGAGACTTCCAAGGTGCAGGCCCGTCGCAGCGCGGGTATGTCGTCGAGCCTTCAGGCGGGTTCAATGGGGGGGGCGAAACCAGCTAACCCGCCGCGGCGGGCTCTACTACGTACGCATTGTGGCGCAGGCTGGAAGTCTCATGCCGGCATGTCCGGCATCCAAGCCGGGGGCTGGGCTGAACCCTTGTATGAGACTTGCCGCAACCTCGTAGGACACCAGGCGCTTCCCATTCCGCCCTTCGTCCGCTGCGGCGGACGAGGGGCGTCGGCGCCGCGGCGGCCACGCAGGGCCGCCCTCCAGGCGATCCGCCGCGTCCCGGCCGGATGGGTATGGGAACCGCGGCGGCAAGTCTCATTCCGGTATGTCCGGCCCGCCCCTGGAAGCCGGGTTCTCCGCAACCCGGCCGCGGCATACGGGGACGCGCCCCGCGCCGCGCGTCGGCTCACTCCAGCTTCAGGCCATCAAAGACGCCATCGAGGCTACCCAAGGCGACGCCGCCGCGGTCGGTGAAATCGCTGACCTGCTGGCGCTCCGCCTCGCGTTCGACGGTCTCGGGCAGGGTCAATGAAATGCGTCGGCCGTCGACCGAAAGCACCACGACCTCGAGCGTACTGGCGGGCGGAAAACGGCGGTAGAGAGCGCGGCCTGCATTGCCCGGCGTCTGCAGGTCGAGTTGGCTGATATGCAGCAGGCCCGTCTGGCCGTCCGGAAGCTTCACGAAGACGCCGAAGTCGCGGTGTCCTTCAACCGTACCGGTCAGACGAGCGCCTTCCTTGGCCGCAGGTCCTCCGGCCCCGGCCCCGGCCCCGGGGGCGGCCCCGGCCCCGGCGGCGGCCACAGGAGCGCCCGCGGCAGCAGCAGGCGCCTCGGCCGCCTCACGGCCGAGATCGCCACGCGTCGCCTCCATGCTCAGCGACAGCCGCCGGGTCTCATGGTCGATCGTCAGGATCGTGACCTCGACCCGCTCGCCCTCGGTCAGCACCTCCGACGGATGGTTCACGCGCCGACCGGCGCCGAGTCTGGAGACATGCAGCAGTCCCTCAACCCCGGGCTCAAGCTCGACAAAAGCGCCGAAAGGCATCAGCTTGGTGACCACACCCTCGCAACGCCGACCCTCGACATACGGCGAGCCGGCCCCCAGCAGGCGCTCCCAGGGGTTCTCCTGCGCGTGCCGCAAACTCAGACCAATGCGCTGGTTCTCCCAGTCTAGCTTGGTCACGCTGACCTTGACCGTCTGACCGGCACTGAGCACATCCTCTGGTTTGAGACCCCTGCCCCACCCCAGTTCGCTCACATGGATCAGCCCTTCGACCCCGGAACCGATGTCGACGAAGGCCCCGAAGGGCATCAGGCGCGTCACCACGCCGTCGACCAGCGCACCCTCGGCCAGGGTCGCCCGCAGCACCTCCCGCTGCTTGGCCTGCTCCTGCTCCAGGCAACGGCGGCGGCTGAGCACCAGGTTACCCCCGCCGACCTCATTGTACTCGGTGATGACGAACGTAAAGCGCTCGCCGATGTAGGCGGTAGCCTCGCGCCGGTGCGTGTCCATCTGAGAGTAAGGACAGAACCCGCTCTGGCTCGCGACCTGGACTTCATAGCCGCCCTTACGCTCCGCCATGACGCGGCCTTCTACCGGAATCCCGGACTCGTAGGCCTCCATCAGCGAGGCGTCGGCCACCGCGCCGCTCATGCGCGTCGTCAGCCGAACCCCGTCATCGGTATTGCCCACGCAATACGCCTCGATGACATCGCCGACCTTGACCTTCAACTGGCCCTGTTCGTCCATGAGTTCGGGGCGATCGAGCAGCGCATCGCAGCGCGATCCGACGTCCACGAACACGCTATTGCGGTCCACGGCCGTGACGGTGCCCTTCACCCGGTCGCCGATCTTGAACTCCGTCTTCAGTCGCCCAAGGTGGGCCTCGAAAAGGGCGCCGAATTCGGAGGTAGTCTTGCTGTCCTGACTCATCGCCTGCTTGCGCTCCTGGTGCCTTGTCTGTGAGTTACGCCAGAGACCCATCGCCGCCGCCAAGCGTCCCGCTCCCGGCCAAAGCTCTGACCCAGCGCGCCGTGGCGGACCGCGGCGTCGCCCGGACGCTGGGAACCGTCGCCGGCCAGAGCCACACACTGCCGCGCCCCGCGGTCCACTCCCACTCCGGGGTGGCGAACTGCACGTCACCCTCGAGAATAAGCACCAGCGACAGGCACGACTCGGATGGCACCACAGCGGGGCCGTGCAGGTCTCTGAACTCCAGCTCGAACTCCGGGGTAGGAACGCGATAGCGGCGCACGCCCGGATCGGCCGACGTGCCGCTACCTACCGGCGGCGCGCCCGGCCGGTAGGAGAGCATCCGCAACAACTCCTTGTCGTCAACGAATTTTCGGGTCAGACCCGCGCGCACCACATTGTCGCTGGCCGCCATGCACTCCACGATGGTTCCCTCGACGTAGGCATGAGGCTCGTTGGGCGGCACATAGATCGCCTCGCCGGGCTGCAAATTCATGAGGTTCATGAAAAAGATGGACAACGCCCCCCGATCTCCGGGAAAGACCGCGGCACAACGCCGAAACAGATCCTCATGGCCGGTCCGCGCGGCCGTGTTTTCGAGCTGATTCGCGCTGTCACGCAACGCCATCGCGACCTCGTCAGCCGTGGCCGTGAAGACGCGGGCGTAGGCCTCCCGGAGCCATGCCGAGCCCTCGGCAAGCCCGGCGAAAAAGCGCGTCAGCGCCGGGACACGCCGCAGATCGGCTACGACCTCCGCGGCGTGACGGAACCCCACCAGCGCCACAAACGGCGTCAACGCCACGGCTATCTCTGGCTTGTGGTTCGAGTCCGGATAGTGGGCCGGATCAAATGCGTGCAGTGCCGCAGCGCGGGTGCGGTCAGGGTGCGCCTGGATGGACAGCGGCTGAGCGCAACTGAGGATCTTGAGAAGAAACGGCAGCGTCTCGACCCCAGACTCCGCCAGAGCCTGCCCCAGGAAGACTCGCGGCTGCTGTCGGATCAGCCCATCGAGCGTCGGCGAGCCCGGCCAATCGGAGACCGTCGCCGCCCGCGGCGGCAGCGCGCCCATCCACAACTCCGCGAACGGCCTCCCGTCGGCGGGAAGCCCCAGAAGCGCCGCAATCAACGGCGACCGCCCCGGAGCGCCACAGTCGCCCCAGTCGTGGTAACACACCCCACACGTCAGTCGGTACAGGCGGTTGACATTCATCGGGCGTCGGGAACCCAAAGGCTGGTATCCGGTTGAGATTCGGCGCGTAACATACTCCGGGCAGCCGCCGGTGACCAGCAGCCCCGCGCGGCGGCTAACGAGCCAGGGCGGCAAGCCGCGACAGGTCGAGGCCAATCAGGTCGCCAGGCGCAAGCCGAAGCAGCGCCAGAGTCCCGCCCCGGAACTCGATGGCGAGGCGGGCCGACGCGGCGCTGGGGTAGAGCGGCAAGCGCTCCTCGTACTGGGCTTCGGTCTCGCGTTCGGCCTGGGGCGGCTCAACCCGCATACACGCGGTGGACACCACCCGGGCCGCGCCGTCGAGGTAGACGATGTCCAGGTCCACCCGCGTATTCTTCATCCAGAAGCGGCGCGGCGCCTCATCGGGAAACACGAACACCATGCCACGGTCAGGAGGGAGATCGAAGCGCTCCATGAGCCCCCGTTCGCGGGTCTCGGGAGTGACCGCCAGCTCCAGCTCGAACGCCTGCCCGCCGATGAGCGCCGCCAGCCGGGCGACCGGCGGCGCCTCCGCGGCGCAGAGGGCGCCAGCCAGGAGCAGTATCAAGCACATGCCGTGGAGCAGAGGGCGCTGCTTCATCCGGCCAACCGTAGTTCGTGATGATGTGTCATGGCTCATTCGTTCCCGGTTCACGGGTTCGCTGCCACTGCCGCCAGGCCTCGTAAAGGGCGACGGCGGCGCAGTTGCCGACGTTGATGGAATTCTTGACCCCCAGGGCCGGCAGGCAGGCAACCGCATCGCACTGGGCCAAAGCCTCAACCGACACGCCGAGGGCCTCATTCCCAAGAACCAACGCGGCGGGAAAGCGGAAGGGGACATCCCAGACCGCGGCGACCCCGACCGCGGTCTCGAGCGCGCAGACCCAGTAGCCCGCCGCCCGCAGCGTCTGCACGGCGGCGGCGGCGCTCTGGCAGGACTCGCAGGGCACCAACCGATCACAGCCGCGGGCAGTCTTAGCCAGCTTGGGATGAGGCGGCGTAGCCGTATACCCACAGGTGATGATGCGCTCGGCCCCGACCGCTTCGGCCAGACGGAAGATGTTGCCGACGTTATGGGCGCTGCGTAGGCGGTCCAGCACCAGGGTGACGGGCAGCGCCGCCGAGCGCACCGGCTCCTGCCGATCCCGGACGGACACCTCGACCTGGAAACCGCTGGCCGCCATCGGCGCCCCCCCGTCAGTAACCGCGCCGCAAGTGCGACGGCGCCATCCCCAGCTCCTCGCGGTACTTCGCCACGGTGCGGCGGGCCACGTCGAACCCCTGCTCCCTGAGCAGCGCAACCAGCTTCTGATCCGACAACGGGTGACTCCGTTCCTCACCCTCAACCAGACTCTGAATCTTCTGCTTGATGCCCAGGCTGCTGACCTGCGCACCGTCGTCGCCGCGATAGCCGGTGTTGAAGAAGTGGCGGAAGGGAAACAACCCGTGCGGCGTCTGCACGTACTTGTTCGCAATGGCACGGCTGATCGTGGTTTCATGGACGCCGACGCGCTCAGCCACCTGGCTCATGACCAACGGACGCATGTGCTCCACGCCGTGGTCCAGAAAATCGCGCTGCAGCTCGATCAGCGTCTCGGCGATGCGTTCGATGGTGGACTGACGCTGGCCGATGGCGCGCATCAGCAGACGGCTGCCGGTGATCTTCTCGCGAAGGTAGCGTTTGTCGGCGGCGGAGATGGCCGGATCCTCGAGCATCTCGAGATACTGCGGCGCAATGCGCAGCCGCGGGCCGTAGGCGCGGTTCGAGCGGGCGTGCCATTGTCCCGCACCGTCCTTCTCGATAAACACCTCAGGATAGACAAAGTCAATGCCCGAAACCGACACCTGATTGCCGGGATAGGGATTCAGGGAACGAATCCGCGCCAAGAGCACATAGACATGCGCCGGAGAGGTGTGTAACGCCTTTGCGACCTGTGGTATACGATTGCGTGAAACGTCCTCCAGGTGGCGCTCGACAAGCTGGTACTCGAGGCTGCCGCGACGCCCCTGGCGCTCCAATTGCAGGAGCAGACACTCGCGCAGGTCCCGAGCGCCCACCCCGGCGGGCTCGAAGGTCTGGACCAAGTCAAGGCCCCGGCGAACGCTGTCCAGGTCGGTCTGCAGCGCCGTCGCGATGTCGGCCGGGTGGGTGCGCAGGTAGCCGCTCTCGTCAATGCTGCCGACGATGTGTGTGCAGAGCTCGCGCAGACGGTCATCCGTGATCTCGTTTTCGCGCACCTGCTGCAACAGGTGCTCCTGCAGGCTAGGCTCAGCCGTAAGGGAGTCGAACATGAACTGCCGACGCTCGAGGTCCGCGTCGCTGTAGGACGCCTGCGGCGCGTAATCGCGCCATGAATCGGTGAGCTGGATCATGGTGGCCAGGGACTCATCGCGCTCGGCGGCGGCCGCGGCGACGTCCTCCCGCAACTGCGGCGCGCTGACCGTATCGTCCTCCAGCGGATTTCCGGCCAGGGTCTCCAGCCCGGAATCAACCAATTCCAGGGTCGGATTCTGCTCCAGTTCCTGGTTGATGCGCTGTTCCAGTTCCGGAATCGTAGCCAGCAGAATCTGCAGCGCCTGGATCTGCTGCGGCGCCATGATCTGCTCTTGGCGGAGCGACTGGACGAGCTGTTGTGTGAGTTCGAACGAGGCCATGTTTCACGCCTGCCGCGGGGGTCGTAACGGCGAGCTGTGCGCAGGCTCCCGACGGCCCTCCCAATGTAGCGCTCCGGGAGCTGCGCCGCCAGCTTGAGCGCACGGGTCGACCAGGGTGGAAAACGGCCCCTCCCGAGCTACAGTGTGCAGCGGGTCGTGACTCCTTCGGTAACCCCATTTCCCTGGCCTGTACGGGGCCGGTAGCGCCAAGCTCCTGGAGCGGGCGAAGGCCAGCGGCAAGCCAGGTTCAGCAGGCAGACTCATGGCGGATAGCTCCCCTTCTCTGGGCGTCACCATCCTCGGCAGCGGCAGCCGCGGCAACGCGCTGGTTCTGCACACGGCCGCGGGCGCCATACTGCTGGATGCGGGCTTCAGCGCCCGCGAGCTGGAGCAGCGCCTGGCACAGTCGGGCCTGGAGCCCTCGGCCCTGAGTGCGATCGTGATCTCCCATGAGCACACGGACCACGTCAAAGGACTGCGCGTTTTCGCGGCGCGCTATGGGCTGCCCGTGTATGCCAACCGCGGCACCGCCGCCGTACTCAGGAGTCGTGACCCCCAACTGGGACCGCTGCGGCTGTTTGCCGCCGGCAATCCGTTCCAGATCGGCCCCTTCACCGTGTATCCCTTCTCGATTCCGCACGACGCCAACGATCCGGTCGCCTTCGTCGTGCAGGCACTCGACCGACGCATCGGCATCGCCACCGACCTGGGGCACGTGAACCACCTCGTCACCCACCAGTTGCGCGAGTGCGACCTGCTGGTCCTGGAAAGCAACCATGACCTCACCATGCTGGGGAACTCGCAGCGCCCATGGCCCTTGAAACAACGCATCCTGAGCCGACATGGCCATCTCAGCAACGCCGCCTGCATGGACCTGCTGCGCGCCGTGGCGCATTCCCGCACCCGACACGTCGTCTTGGCCCATTCCAGCTCTGAATGCAACTGCCCCCAGCTGGTCGCCCAAGCGGTCGCGGACTGCCTGACGAGCCTCGGGCGCACCGACATCACGGCGCACATCGCGTCGCAGGACGCGCCCCTGCCCACGCTCTGGCTGTAATCGGGTTTGACACCTTGCCGAAGCGGTGGACATTCTGGACTGCGACTTCCTGAGTTCAGGTGGCGGCAAGCAGCGGAGGAATGTGGAGATGAAAGCGGCGATTACGGATGGCCAGGGCAAAGTCTGGATCGGCGAGGTCCCCAGGCCTGAGCCCAACCCCTACCAGTGCCTGTGTCGCGTGCTGGCCTGCGCCACCTGCACCGGAACCGACACCAAGCACATCCACGACAAACTGCCGTGGAAACAGACCTACCCGGGCATCCTCGGACACGAGAGCATCGGCGAAGTCATCGCCGTCGGGGCCAAGGTCAAGGCCTACAAGCTGGGCGACTGGGTGCTGCGGCCAGCGGCCGTCTACCCGGGGGAGACCTTGGGCGGATTCAGCAGCATGTGGGGCGGCTTTGCTGAGTATGGCGTGGTGACCGACGGGGCCGCCATGCGCGCCGATAACCCCGGGGCCACCGTCAATAACTACGCGCGCTTCCAACTTGTGGTCCCGCGCGATCTCGGAGTGCGGCCGGCGGACTGGACCATGATCATCACGCTGAAGGAAACCGCCAGCTATGCTTCCAGCCTGGGCGTCAAGCTCAACTCCAGCGTCGCCGTCCTGGGGGCGGGGTCCGTGGGGATAGCCATGCTGCGTTTCGCCAAGGTCTTCGGCGCCACGCCGCTGCTCGGGGTCGCCCGCCGGGATGAGCAGCTCGCCTATGCGCGCGACGTCGTCGGCGCGGACGCCGTGGTGAATGTGAGCCGGGAAGACCCCGTGGCGCGCCTGCGCGAGCTGACCGGCGGTCGCGGCCTGGACCTGATCATCGACACCTCAGGCGATGCGGACTTTGTCGCCCGCTGCCTGCCTGCCCTGAACGACCAGGGCAAGGTGGCCGGCTATGCCACCTACCCGCGCGGCGACGCGCTGGCAAGCCACCTGCCTGCCGACAAGGTCGCCACCGGCAGGACCGGCGAGGACGTGGCGCACGAGTTCATGCTCGATGCCGTGCGGCTCGGGTTGGTGAACCTGCGAGACTACTACACCGACACCCTGCCCCTGGCCAAGATCGCCGAGGGCTTCGCGCGGCTGGAGAGCAAGCAGGCCATGAAGCTGGTGTTCGAGATGGAGGCTTGAGATCGATGAAGATCAAAGCTGTCGTTTTTCCCAAGGCCGACACCTTCGAGGTCCGTGAGTTGACCCTGCCCGAACCAGGGCCCGGCGACATCGTCGTCCGCACCGTGGTCACCGCCATCTCGCCCGGAACCGAGCGCTGGATCCTGCGCGGCAAACACCTCGGGACGCGCTTTCCCTGCGTGCCGGGCTATCACCGGCTGGGGGTGGTGGAGTGGTGCGGCGCCGAGGTCAAGGGCGTGAGCCAGGGCGAGCTGGTGTATGGCAGCGCCAACCGCTGGCTGGAGACCGAGGTGGTCTCGATGTGGGGCGCCCACGTCAGCCACTCGGTCAGCCCGGCCGCTGGCTATCGTCTCTACGGGCCCGCCGCCGCCATGCCGCGCGACAAGCAGGAAGCCCTCGCCTTCACCATCCTCTGCGGTGTCTCCAACCGCGGCGTCAACCGGGCCGAGGTCAAGGCCGGCCAGAAGACGCTGCACATCGGCGCCGGCATCGTGGGCCATTGCGCCGCTCAGTTGGCGAAACTGCGGGGCGCCGACCCCCTGATCGTGGACAAGGACCCGGAGCGCATCGCCTTTGTTACCAAGGGCTTCCCCACCATCCCCGTGCTGAATATTGACGCTCCCGATCTCGGGCAACGCCTGAAGGAGTTCGCGCCCGCGGGCTTTGATCTGCTCCAGGACAGCGTCGGCCATCCGGGCACGATCGACCGGCTGGTGGCGCTGGTCAAGGGCCAGGGCACGCTGCTGTTGCAGGCTCAGTACTTCGACAAGCAGGCCTGCGCTATCGACTTGGACCAGATCAAGATCAAGGAGTTGACGGTCAAGACCACCTGCGGCATCCGCGCCGAGGATTGGGAACAGACTGGCGACCACCTGCTCAACGGCCGGCTGAACCTGCAGGCGCTGATCACACACCGTCTGCCGGCAGCGCGCCTCCTGGAAGGCTACCAGATGCTGCACACTGGCAAGCCCCACAGCATCGGCATCGTGATCAACTGGGATTGAGCCCAATACCACCCAACCTAAGCTGCCGTGCCGACCGCGGCAGCGCTCCCGGAAAGTAGCTCGCAACTCCGCTCGCGACTCCTCGCCTGAGGGGATGACGCCAGCGGAGTGGCGTCCTACGTTCCTCGATCCGGGGCATGCGGACTGATGCGTCACATCGGCGAGATGTCCTGCACCAGCGGTTGCAGCACTAGGTCCGGCACGGCCAGATGGTCGGGCATGCTGCAGAGCTGTACCACCACCTCGCCCAGATCGAGCGGCTGAATGCACTTGCCGCGGATCTCGGGGTTATCGGTGGGGCTGCCTTTCAGGTCCGCCGCCGTGGCAAACTCCGTAGCGCCCCAGGAGGGGGTCAGCGCCGTGACGCGAACCCCATGCGGGCGCATCTCGGTGTAGAGGCCGCGGGAGAACTTGCTCAGGCCGGCCTTAGCCGCGGTATAGACGCTCCAACCCGGCCAGGCATGCAGGGCGCACACGCTGGACATGTTGATGATGGTGCCCGCCTTCTGCTGCATCATGATGGCCGCCACCCGCCGACAGCCCAGGAGGACACCGGTGAGGTTGACGGCAATCGCGGTCTCGATATCGGCATCGCTCTGCGCCGTCAACGGTGCGATGCGAATGCCGGCCCCGGCATTATTCACCAGGATGTCGATCCGGCCCCGCGCCGCCATGACCGCGCTGACCAGGCGGTCCCAGTCGGCACCGCTCGTGACATCGGCACGGCAGGCATGCACCCCGAGGCGTACCGCGGTGGCGTTGAGAGCCTCGGCATCGCGGCCGGTGATCCAGACGTCGACGCCATGAGCCTTCAGCGCTTCGGCGATGCCGGCGCCGTAGCCCCTACTGCCTCCGGTGACGATGGCGACGCGGTTGGCGATGTCCATGCTGTTGTGCTCCTAGTTCTTGGAGAGTCTACCGCGGGTACGACCTCAAGGCGTGGCGAAGCGCAGGCTGAACAGGTCCGCGTCCTGGAGGACGACACGCAGCCGCACCGGCGTGCCGACCAGCGCGGCCAGGTCGGACCCGCTCTTCCAGGAGTACGTTCTCTCGATCTCGTCGCCGAATAGCGTCAGCGCCTCGTCCATCGCGTGTCCCGGCAAGGGCCGACCCTCGGCATCCTGCAGTTCGATACGGATCGAGCCGGCGCCGCTGGTGGCGTAGTTGAGGACAAGGCGAGTTCCGCTGAAGGTCAGCGGGCGCGACACCATCTCGCCGCCAGCGTAGGGGCCGTTGAGGGAGGCAAAGCCGTCGAGCCTGAGGGTGTAGCGGGCCAGGTAGTGCCCCGGCTGAGCATAGCGATGCTGGTAGTAGAGACTGAGTTCGTCGGGGGCCGTCTGCGTCATGCCATAGGCCGCCATGTTGCTGCGTGACACCCAGTTGGCCCGGTCGCGCCCGGGGCGCAGAAACGCCTCCATGAAGGTGCGGGTGTAATGCCGGCCGCCGCGGCTGCTCATGAACACGCCATCCGAGACCTCGCCGGCATACTGCGGCACAATGCCGTACTCGGCCACCTCACGGTCCGCCAAGGTCTTCCGGCCCGGATTGAAGCGCTTAGGAAACGCCAGGTACAGGTGCGGTGCGCGAAAATACGGCGCCGTGGCGTTGGTGTAGAGCTCCTCCGGCTGGGTGCGCCCGTAGTCCATCCACTCGAAATCGGTCCAGTTCACAAAGTCCTCAGAGCGCATCCGGCTGATGGTGCGCACGCCCTTGAACTCGGTGGGGTCGCTGGCGCCAGCCCAGGTCCTGAAGTAGCTCAGGTAACAGCCCTCATGCTCTGACCAGAAAGCGACATTCTGCGAGTCAAAGGCGCCTTGGGTCAACACCGGTTCGGAGCGCAACGCCTGCCAGCGGATGCCGTCGGCAGAGACAAACGCGCCCAGGGCGGACTTGCCCTGCCAACCGACCAGACCCAAGGCCTTGAAGCGCTCTGCCGCGGGCACCCCGGGCCGACGGTCCAGAAAGGGCGTGAAATTGTGCGTCCCCTGCCCCTCGCCGCGCCGGATGATGTTGCTCGGCCCGCCCCCCTCGACCGGATACAAACCCAGGTCCGGACGCGCAAAGGTGACCCCATCCCGGCTGGAGGCATAGCAGGTGACCTCCGGGGCCGTGCCGTCCACGCGGGGCACGCCGCGGTAGTAGAGGTGGACCGTATCGCCGTCCTGGATCACGGTCGGATAGCCGACGAAGCAGCCCTCCCACGGCTGGTCGAAGCGCAGTGCGAGGTTGGCGAACTGCGGGTGATGAAGCTGCAGCCGGGCCCCCTGGCAGCTCTCGACCAGCGCCTCGTCAACGAACAACTCCAACCGAGTGCCCAGATTCAGTGCCCGCATGCGGTGTTCTCCTCTGCTCTTTACCCCAAAAGGCCGCGACGCACCGCGTCAAACAGCAGTACGGTAGCCGCCTGGGCCGCATTGAGAGACTCGGCGGCGCCGGGCATGGGAATGGTGACATGGGGGCCCAGGCCCAGGTCCGCGATACCCGTGGCCTCATTACCGATCACCAGCGCCGCCCGCAGCAGCCCAAAGGCCGGATCAAAGCAGCTCAGCCCGGCGCGCGGCACCGTGAGGTAGAGTGGCTGGCGGCCGCGCTCCGCCAACTGCTCACGCACCGCAGTCAGGCTGCCCGCCTGCACCAGCCGCAGGCTGAAGTGGGCGCCCATGCCAGCTCGCACAACCTTCGCCTCGAAAGGATCGGCGCTACCCTCGGTCAGCCAGACGCTGCTGAGCCCGACCGCCCACGCCGTACGCAGAATCGTACCCAGATTCCCCGGTTCGCGGAGGCGGTCCAACACCAGCACGAAGGGATCGGTGACCTGCGCCGGCACGCTGGTGTCAGGGCGGCGCAGGACACCCAACACGCCCTGGGGATTCTCGGTCGACGCCAAGGCCTCGAACTCCTGCTCGCTGACCTGGGCCACCGTCGCGGCGGCGGTTCGAGCCCGCTCCAGGAGGCCGCGGCCAACCACGCCTTCCGCAAAGGACGCCGTGCAAACCATGGCCTCGAGCCACTGCGGCTGCCGCGCTAAGGCTTCGGAACACGCCCGCAGACCCTCGGCCACGAACAGGTCCGACTTACGCCGACCGTGGCGACTCTGCAACTGTGTCAGCACTTGCTGTTGTCGGTGGGTGAGCACGTCTTCCTCAAAGCAGGTTGCCGGCCAGGCAGAGGTCCGACCTGGCTCGGTTCAGCTCAGCGAGCCACTGGACCGGTGGCGCAATCTTACCGTGCCGCGCGCCTGGCGTCAAGACCGCCGACACGTTGGACCCGACGATTCCCGCCCAGCCAGGCGGAGAGCACGGGTTGATCTGAGACGCTGGCGGACTATTCTACGGCCCGGTAGCATAGGCACGTGCCTGCGGTCCCTGGGTCGGGTTCACGATCGCGATCCGACCTCCCGTGGTCGTGCCAACCTTCACGGAGTACGCGACCATGACCTCCCGCCTGCGGCTGTTCACCGGCGTCCTGATCCTTACCGTCGCACCCCTGGCCTGGTCGGCCAGCACCGCACCGGGCAAGGCCTATCCGGAAGACGTGTTTCAGGGTATGTCCGCCAAGCTGGTGCGTGGCATCACCAACCTGGCAACCTCTCCGGCGGAGTGGCCAAAGCAGGTCTACAAGACCACCCGCGACCAAGGCGTGTTCGGTGCGTTCGTGGGGCTTTTCAAGGGCGTTGGCATGGTCATCTACCGGGCCACAACCGGCGCTCTGGAGACGGCGCTGTTTCTGGTTCCCGAGCCGGGGTTCTACGAGTCCTTGACCACGCCTGCGTTTGTCTGGCAAGGCTGGGGCGAGCCCACGCCGGCCCTGCCAAACACCGAGCCATGAGGTCCGGTGGAGGGCTCCCGTAGTCACTCGCCTTGACACCACCGGCAGGCAACGGTAGCTTGCCGGACACGCGGAGCCGCTGCCCTCTGGCGACGCCGAACGTGGTCAGCGGTAAGACAAGGGTAAACGCACCCCAGACAGGAGAGAGCTCGACCATGAAGGAACTGGCTGTTTTCGGTGGTCCACGCGCCGTGCCGGCAGGGATCATTCAGACCTGGCCGCCGCTGACGCAGGAGGACCGCGACGCGGTGATGGCCGTCTTCGACTCGAACATCCTGCATGGGACCTCGGCGCCCAATGCCCTGGCCCTGCAGAAGGAGTTCGCTGACTGGCTGGGCGTGAAGTATTGCCTGGTCACCAACAGCGGCACCAGCGCCCTGCACATGGCCGTGGCCTCGCTCGGCATCGGCCCGGGCGACGAGGTTATCGTCCCGGCCTTCACCTACTGGTCCACCGCTGCCGCCGTGCTGCATCACAATGCGATCCCCGTATTTGTGGACATCGAGCCGGATGCATGGTGCCTGGATCCAGCCGCCATTGAGGCGAAGATCAGCGATCACACGAAGGCGATCCTGCCGGTGCATATCCACGGCATGGCAGCCAACCTGGGGCCGATCATGGCGGTCGCCAAGAAACATGGCCTGAAGGTGATCGGCGATGCCTGCCAGGCCCACGGCGCCACCTGCGATGGCCGCAAGGTCGGCACCATCGAGGACACCTGCGGCTTCAGCACCAACCGCAGCAAGAACCTCTCCAGTGGCGAGGGGGGCCTGTTTGTCACCAACGACGAGCAAGCCTATCGAGTGGCTGGCATGCTGCGCGAGTTTGGCGAAGTCGTGGTCAAGGGCAACGACCGCGAGTACAACGCCTACGGCCTGGGCTGGATGTACCGCAGCCACGAGTTTGTCAACGCCTTCTGCCGCTCGCAACTCCGGCACCTGGACGAAAACAACGCCGGACGCAAGGAGCTCGCCGCCTACCTGACCTCCGAGCTGGCCAACCTCCCCGGCCTCAAGGGACCCTACTCGCCGCCCAACCGCGAGCCGGTCTACTTCAGCTACATCGTCGAATTCCGCCCGCAGGAGCTGGGTCTTGATGTGCCCATGGACAAGTACAAAGCCGCCGTGCAGAAAGCGCTTGGCGCCGAAGGCGTCGGCCTCGGGCAGTGGCAGCGCGTACCCGTCCCGGCGCAGAGCGTCTTCCAGGACATGGAAGGCTACGGCAAGGGCTGCCCGTGGTCCTGCCGATTCTACGGCCGCAACATCATCTATCGCGGCGACGACTACCCGGTCACCCTCAAGTTCATCGCCGAGCATGCCTACCTCGCTGCCGTCCATCCGCCCAACACCATGGATCTGATGCGGCACTATGTGGAGGGCTTCAAGAAGGTCCTCGGTCAGCCCAAGGCGATCCTGAAGCTCATCGAGCAGATGGGCTGAGGGCGCTCGCGGGTCGGACGGCTCACTCGGACCCGTCCGACCCGTCCGACCCGTCCGACCTGTCTGCCCTGTCTGCCCCGTCCGAAAACTCGCTACGTCGCATCCGGAGACTCCCATGAAAATCGGGATCATGCTGATGAGTGATCGCGGCCCGGACGGCCAGCCGTGGGACTGGCGCCAGGCCCTCGAACGCTGGAAGGGCTGCGGCCTCGAAGCCGTCGACCTGTTCGATCGTATGCTCACCGCCTCCGGCGAAACGGTGGCAGGCGCCAAACGCTTACTGGATAGTCTCGGCCTGCAACCGAGCGTCTACTGCGTGCCCACCGACCTGATCAGCCCCGATCCCGCCGTCCGCAAGACGGCGCTGGACACCATCCGGCGCGGTATCGACGCCTGCGGCGTCTTGGGCATTCGGCAGCTCTTCAGCCACGGCGGCCAGCACAACAACGAGGGCGCGGAAGCACTCCAGCGTTACGCCGACGGCCTGGCCCAGGCGGCCGACCTCGCCGCCACCGCCGGACTGACTCTCTCCATCGAGAACGCCGGCAAGATGTGCCACACCGACGACGAGTTGCTGCGCTGCCTGGACCTGGCCAGACGCCCCAACCTACGCCTTACCTTCGACGGCGGTAATTTCGTCCTGGCCCGCTGTGAATCGCACCGGGCGGCGGAACGCCTGGCCCCCTACGTCACCCATGTCCACGTCAAGACCTTCGTGCCGGCACCCGGCCACACGCCGTGGCCCTTCCGCTATTGCCCCGTGGGGCAAGGCCTGGTCGACTATCGCCGCATCCGCGACACCATGCGCCAAGCTGGTTTCGACGGGTGCATGTCCTTTGAACCCGAAGGCGGCTTCGACTCAGACTGGGAACAGAGCCTGCGCGTGCTCACCACGATCGTCAACGAAGTGCGGTTGAGCTGACATGGACGGTCAGAAGATCGAGCTGGGGCTGGCGCGTCGGCCGGCGGGTTCGCGACGCTTTGCGCTGCTGGCCTGCGAGGTCCTCTACCGCGAATTCTGCGGCCTCCTGCCGACCTGCCCGCACACGGTGGATGTGGTCTGGCTCAGCCAGGGGCTGCACGATCTGGGCGGCGCCAAGATGGCGGCCGAGATCCAGAAGGCGATCGACGCCCTGCCCCTAGGCCGTTACGATGCCATCCTTCTCGGCTTCGCCCTCTGTAACAACGGCGTCGTCGGCCTCACCTGCGCCCATACCCCGCTGGTCATCCCCAAAGCCCACGACTGCATCGCCCTCTTCATGGGCTCCCGCCAGTGCTACCGCGAGTACTTCGACGCCAACCCCGGGACCTACTACCTGACCACGGGCTGGATGGAACGTGATGACCACCAGCCCGCCGGGGCCGAGGACCAGACCCAGCAGCACCAGATGGGACTCGATAAATCGTGGGATGACATGGTGAAGCAGTATGGCGAGGAAAATGCCCGCTTCCTGCGCGAGACCCTGGGCAACCTGACCGCCCACTACTCGCGGCTGACCTACATCGCCATGCCCTACGACGCCAGCCTCGGCTTCGAGGCTGAAGCCCGCCAGGCCGCGGCGGAAAAGGGCTGGGAATTCGACCGACTCGTCGGCGACCTGGGCCTGCTGGCGCGCCTGCTCAACGGTCAGTGGGACGAGGATATGGCCATCGTCCAACCCGGCCAGACCCTGGCCCCGACCTACGATCAGCAGGTGCTGTGCGCCCGCTGCCAGGCCCGGCCAGGCTGACTCTCACTCCCCGTAGCCACTGGGTAGCCGACCGGCCTCGAGGTCCTGGATGATGCGCGCCGTGTTCTCGCGCCCCTGCCGACTGCGAAACTGGGTCGCGCCCTTGCCCAGAGCACCGGTATCCGCCGAGCCTCCCCCAGCTTCCCGCACCGAACGCCTGAAGGTCGCCTCGATGATCAGGTGTTCCGCTTCCAAACCCTTGAGCGCGTCAAGCAGACCCGGCGGCGGCGGCGCGACGCGCAGCGGCGGCGCTGCCAGCGCGCTGACGGTGAGATGGTCCCACTCCGAGGCCGCCTCTCCGACAGCGCTATCGCCACCGTCGTCGGCCAGATCGAAGAGCACCTCGGCGCCAGGATCATCCATGGGCACCAGGCCCGAACGGCAGACGACCGCGCCGCTTTCGCGGTCCACCGCCCGGAAGGAGAACCCGTCGCGTTTGAGCACCGCGCTGCAGCGCAGCCAGCGATCCGCCACGCAGGGCCCGCCCAGGGTGTTCTGTTCGGCCCAGTCCTGGGCAGAACGCGTATACACATGAAAGCGCCGGTCGGGACCGATGAACACCATGTAGTGATGCGTCGACGGCCGGAGTGATGCAAACTGCTGAAACTGCTGCCCGAAACGCCGCGGGCGCAGATCGTACTCCACCAGTACCCCCCCGGCCGGCAAGGGCAGCGGGCCGACGGTCAGGCCCTGGCGCTTCCACAGCGGCTGCGGCGCCGTGACCAGTGCCCCGTCGACACAGCTCGCCCCGGGCGGGACCAGCTTCAGCGGCCCGACCAGTTCCCCCGCCGCAAAGTCGGTCTTGAGTACCTCGCGCTCAATCACCGGCTTCGGCGCTTGCACCGTGCCGCACCAGCGCGCCAGTTCCAAGGCAGCCAGAATACGCTTTGCCGCCAGCCGATGGATGCGTACATCGTGCTTGAAATAACTCAGCGTCACCTGGTTTCGCGTCGCGCCAGCCAGGAGTGCATCGAGGGCCGCATCGGCCTGGTCGCAGTACCCCAGCAGAGCCCGGGCATCGGCCGCCATCGTGGCGGAGCTCGCCGCCGTCTCAGCCACGGCCATCAGCGGCGAGCCGACGTAGGTCTCCAGGCTGCGATTGTCGCGCCAGAACTTCTGCGCGCTGCGCTCCCCGTAAGGCGCGTGAATGCCTTGCATCACCCGCGCGCCAGCGTCCGGCCCACGGTAGCCGACCCAATGGGCCGCAAACCGGCGCCCAAATTCCGGCGCCTCGATGGCACGCTCTGGATTCCAGGCGCTTTCGGCGCTGTACACCAGCCCGTACAGATTCAGTTCGAAAAGATTGCGGCCACCCCACATGCCGTGGACCCAGGTGCAGGTGCAGATGCCGGGGACATTCCTCTTGGCAGCCGCCCGGGCAAAGCCGCCGATGTTGCCAAACGTCCCGATCCAGTCGTTGGCGCCGTCGTAGTAGCGAGTCACGGCGGGCGTCGCCCAGACGTTGCTGAAGCCGACCTTGGCCAGGGCATCGAGCGACGGATAGTCCGCC
>CAILKC010000654.1 GCA_903834675.1 uncultured Victivallales bacterium
CGCACGTTCAAGTTGCGCGGCCTGTTGCTCTACCGCCTCATGGAGCAGGCCGTAGCACCTGCTCCATCTCCGTACTGCCAGAGCGTTGGGGACCCCTCCCACCACCCGTAGTGGCTACTTGCGCCAAGTGGATACCCCCTTTCTGGGGATACCGCGAACCCGCCCGAAACGGGCTGGGCATCGCGGGCTCCAGGACCGGGGATACCGCGAATCGGCTGGGGATACCGCGAACCCGCCCGAAACGGGCTGGGCATCGCGGGCTCCAGGACCGCTGGGTCTTGCAGACGGCGGATACCGCGAATCGGCCGGAGATACCGCGAACCCGCCGGGAGCGGGCTCGGTCCCGAAGCTGACGGCGCTTTCTAAGAACCGCCCTGAGAGGGCCTGGCAGGAAGATCGCTTGGAGGCCAGCGGGGATGCGTTTCGCTGGCGTGACGATATGTTGCGCAACACCGGGCGATACGCAGCAGGCGGGCGTAGCAGGCGCCGCAACGCGACGCCACAACCCGCGCCACCCTGCCGCCGTATCCCCTCTTCGCGGGGGGGGCTGCATGTTCTCACCGCCTCTCAGGGGGCTCGGGTGGAGTGCTGGAGTGCTGGAGCAACGGAGACGCACGGGATGAAGAAGGTGAGATGGCTGTTGGCAGGAGCGGGAGACATCGCCAGCAGGCGCGTGGGTCCGGCGCTGGTTGGGGTGCAGAACTCGGAGCTTGTCGCCATCTGCGACCTTAACCAGGAGCGCGCCGCGAAGCTGGCCCGTCAGCTCAAGGTGAAGACGGTCTTCTCGGACTATGGCCAGGCTCTCGCGGACTGCGGGGCCGACGCGGCCTACATCGCGACCCCGCAGTCCACGCATATCGAACTGAGCTTGCAGGCCTTGCAGGCCGGCAAACACGTCCTCTGCGAGAAGCCGCTCGGCCTGAACAGCGCCGAGTGCCTGAGGCTCCTGGCAGCGGCCCGCGCCTCCGACTGCATTACCAGTTGCTCCAACTACCGCCGCCTGTCTGAGCAGTACACCCTGACCGCTGCCATGCTGGCGCGGGGCGAGATCGGCACGCTGGTCGGCGGCTGGGCGGTCTACTCGACACCCTTCTACAACCCCGGCAACGCCCCCATCAGCAGGGCCCTGGGAAGCAGCCGCATCAAGGAGCTTGGATTCTACCTGATCGACATCGCGCAGAACCTCTTCGGCATGCCGGCCAGCGTTATGGCGCAGGCCAGTATCCTCAACCCGACGGTGATGAATGATGTCGAGGAGATCGCTACGGTGATTCTGAAGTTCCCCGCTGGCGAGATCTTCACCATCCTCTTCAACTGCGCCTCTCCGGGGACCCGCCATGAAATGGAGCTTTTCGGTTCCGAGGGCCGCCTCTACTGGTCCGAGTGGCCGCCGCACGGCAATGGGCCGGTCGTCAAGATCACCCGCACCGGCACGGAGACGTTCGCCGCCCACACGGCAGAGAACTGGCATCTGCCGATGATTGAGGACTACGTCGACGCGGTGCTGCGGCGGCGCCAGCCGGTATGCACCCTCGAGAGCGCCGTCAGGACCGAGGTCATCACCGACGCGATCTTCCGTTCCATCGACAGCGGCAGGACTGAGCCCGTGGTCTGGGAGGAGTGACGATGAGGGTCTTGCTCATTGGTGGCACGGGGTGCATCAGCAGCGCCATCGCCGCCCAGGCGGCGCCGCGCGGCGACCTCGAACTGTATCTGCTCAACCGCGGCAGACGCCCGCTCTTCGTGCCGCCGGGAGCGCATTGCCTCCAGGCAGACATCTCCAGACCTGAGGAGGTCAGGGAGCGGGTCAAGGGCCTGAGCTTCGACGTGGTCGCCGACTTCCTCTCCTACGGCGTGGAGCAACTCGAGCGGACTCTTGACCTCTTCCGTGGCCAGTTCAACCAGTTCATCTTCATCTCCTCGGCGGCCGTCTACCGGACCCGCTCAGACAGCGAGGTCATCACCGAGGCGCGCACCATGGCCGGCAACACGCTCTGGTCGTATGCTCGCAACAAGATTCTCTGCGAGACGCGCTTGCGCGAGGAACAGGCGAAAAGCGGGCTGGCCTACACCGTGGTCCGGCCCTCCTTCACCTACAACAACCTGCGCCTTTTCCATCCGGTGGGGCCAGGGCATCAGGAATACTCGTGGACCCTCGCCAGCCGCATCCTGCAAGGCAAGCCGCTGCTCATGCACGACGATGGCAACGCGCTCTGCACCCTGACCTATGCGGCCGACTTCGCCAAGGCCTTCATCGGACTCCTGGGCAACCCGCGGGCGTTCGGCGAGGCTTTTCACATCACCTCCGACGAGCACTTCACCTACAACCGCGTGGCGGAGATGCTCGGCGAGGCGCTGGGGGTCAAGACCAGGCTCTGCCACATCCCGGCGCATACTCTGGGCTTCGAACTTGGCGGTGACTTTGGAGAAAAACTCATTACGTTCTCACGGAACGGTGTCTACGACAGCCACAAGGTCAGAACGCTGGTCCCGGAGTTCGTCTGCACCACAAGCCTGGCCCAGGGCCTCTGCCAGTGTGTCCAGTTCTACCACGACAACCCGGAGTTCAAGGTGGTGAACCAGGAGTGGGACCAGACCATGGACCGCCTGGCCGCAACCTACGGCGACGCCTGCCCGCCCCTGTAAGCCAGATTCGCCGCAACCCGGCCCCGGGATACGGACATGAGGTGACTATGCCCAAGCCCTTTGATCAGGTACGCCAGCACCTCGAGCGACAGTACCTCGACGTCCGCTTTGACCCGGCCTCCGGCGCCTCCAAAGAGGAGCTGGTCGCGGAGCTGGCGCGGCATCGCGCCGAGTGCCCCGGGGAACCCCGCATCCTCACCAAGGCCTGGCTCTTTCACCTCCTCTGTGCCAAAGCGCGCCTCGCGCCCGAGCCCGACGACTTCTTCGTTGGCAAAATCGAGCACCACGGCCTGCTGCACGCCCTCCGACACGAATGGTGGCAGGCCGCGGGGGAGAGGGAGTTCAAGGGCGACCCGCCCGTGGTCCCCGGCGCCTACACCACCCAACTGGACTGCGCCAGCCACATCTGCCCAGACTGGCAACGGCTCCTGCAACTCGGCGCCGTCGGCCTGCGCGACCGGGCGGCGACCCAACCCGGCGTCTTCCACGCTGCCGTCGCCAGGGTCTTCGACGGCATCGTTACCCTGATCCGGCGTTTCCAGGCGCTGCAACCCAGCCCGGCGCTGGCGGCCTTGGCCGAACGCCCCCCGGCAACCCTCCACGAGGCACTGCAGCTGGCCTACCTCTACCATGAGCTCATGGAACTGGACAGCATGGATGTGCGCGCCATGGGCCGCTTCGATCTGCTCTATGGCGAGTTCTACCTCGCCGACCTCAAAGCCGGTCGCCTCACGCGCGAGGCCGGCAAGGAACTGCTGAAGTACTTCTGGATCAAGTTCTTCGCCAAGACCCAGGGCAAGCGCTTTGGCAAGCCCTTCCTCTACGGGCCGGAGGCCCATGAGTTCTCCTATCTCGCCTTCGAAGCGTATCACGAGATGCGGATCGTCGATCCCAAGTTCCACGTTCGCCTGGCCCAGCGCACCCCGCCAAAGTTCATCGAAACGGTGATCCGCTGCATCCAGGACGGTTGTACCAGCATCTTGATCGTCAACGACGAAGCTCAGGTCGAGATGCTGCGCCACTACGGCAAGACCCCGGACGACGCGAACGACTACATCCTCATTGGCTGCTACGAGCTGGCGGTCCAGGGCAAGGAACTGAACTGCTCCGGCGCCTCCGGGCTGAACCTCGCCAAGGCGGTCGAACGGGTCCTCGCCGCCGGGGATTACCCGTGCTTCGAGGCTCTGCTGGATGCCTACCTCGGCATTCTGGACTCCGACATCGCCGCCCTGACGGACAAGGTCAGGCGCTGGGAACGGCTGTGGCCCGAGATCAGCCCCACGCCCCTGCTCTCCGGGACCATGGACTCCTGCCTGGTGAAAGGCCTGGACATCTCGGCGGCCGGGGCGCAGTACAACACCAGCGGCTGCTGCAGCAGCGGCATCGCGGACGCGGTGGACTCCCTGGCCGTCATCCGCCAGCTCGTCTATGAGGAGAGGCGCTGCACCCTCGCCGAACTCCGGGCCGCCGTGGCAGCCAATTGGGCGGGCCACGAGGAGTTGCAGCGGATCGCCCAGCACCGCGTCCCGAAATGGGGGAACAACGACAGCCGGGCCGACGACCTCGCGGTCCGCATCACCACCTTCCTCGGACGGCGCCTCAACCACGAACCCAATGCGCGGGGCGGGGTCTTTCAGGCCGCCCTGTACGGGATCCTGCCCACGGTGCAGCAATTTGGCAAACTCACGGGGGCCTTGCCGAATGGACGTCGCGCGGGAGAGCCCTTAGCCATCAACACCGGAGCCGTGATTGGGATGGATAAGAACGGCGTCACCAGCCTGATCAATTCCGTCACCCGCATCGACCTGGCGCAGTTCCCCAACGGCACCGTCCTGGACCTCATGCTGCACCCGACCGCGGCGGCGGGCGAGGAAGGCATCCAGACCATCATCGCCCTCATCCGCGGCCACTTTGCCCAGGGAGGCATGGCCATCCAGTTCAATATCTTCGCTGCGGACACCCTGCGGGAAGCGCAGCGCCATCCAGAGAAATACGCCAACCTCCAGGTGCGGGTCTGTGGCTGGAACGTCCGGTTCGCCGACCTTGCGCCCGCGGAACAGGCGATGTTCATCGCCAAGGCAGAAGTAGCCTGAGCCCGGGAGACCAACGATGGGACTAAAGATCGGACTTTGCGGCGTCGGGCAGTTCGGCAGCCTCTTCGTGCCGGTGTTCCAACGCCACCCACAGGTCGACGAGGTCTACCTGGCCGACGTCGTCCCGGACCGGCTGGCAGCCAAGGCGGCGGAGCTGGGCGTGCGCCGGACCTTCCCATCGCTCGAGGCGCTCTGCGCCAGCGACTGCGACTGCATCGCGCTGTTCACCCAACGCTGGCTACACGGCCCCCAAGCCATCATGGCCCTCAAGGCCGGCAAGCACGTCTACTCGGCCGTGCCCGCGGCTGTCACCCTCGAAGAACTCGAGGAACTGGTCAAGACCGTCGAGCAGACCGGCCTGATCTACATGCTGGGCGAGACGAGCTACTACCGCGCCCAGACCACCTTCTGCCGCGACCGCTTCGCCCGCGGCGAGTTTGGCGATTTCGTCTACGGCGAAGGGCAGTACCACCACGACATGGCCCACTTCTACGGGTCCTACATGTTCAGCGGCGGCGACGAGTGGAAGCGCACCGCCAGCTTCCCGCCCATGCTTTACCCCACGCACTCGGTCGCCTTCATCCTGGGGGTGACCTTCCGGCGCCTGACGGAGGTGAGCTGCTTCGGCTACGTGGATCACCACGTGGACGGCGTGTTCAATGCCGATCTGAGCCTCTGGCAGAATGTCTTCAGCAACGAGACGGCACTGTTCAGGAGCTCCGACGGCGGCACGGCGCGGGTCTGCGAGTTCCGCCGCACCGCTCACAGTATGATGGACCGCATGACCCTCACCGGCACGCGCGGCTGCTACCAGGAGCAACCACGCGAAGACGGCATCCTCTCCAACGTCTGGACCTGGCTTGACTTCCCGGAGGGCTACGGGAAGGACGGCGCCATTCCCTTCGACCGCGCCAACGAACTGGTCAAACTCAGGAAGAAGGACTACAACGACCTCTGCGTGTTCGACGGCGTGGAAATCACCGAAGAGACCCTTGGCAATCTCCCCAGAACCTACCTGGGCAAGACCTTCCTCGGAGTCTCCAAAGCGCAGCCCTACTGGCAGTTGCCGGTGGAGTTCGCCGGCGTGAAGAACGGCCACGAAGGCACCCACGTCTTCCTGGTCAACGACTTCGTGCGCTCGGTGGCCAGCCAGCGTCTGCCGCCAAACCACGTCTGGCTGGCCGCTCGCTACAACGCCCCCGGCATCGTCGCCCACGAATCGGCCAAGCGCGACGGCGAACGCCTGACCATCCCCGATTTCGGCACCCCGCCGGCCGACCGGCCAACCCTGGCCGAGACCCAGCCCTTGCAGCCCTGACCAACCCCCGCCAGAACCGCCCGTGCCCACTGGACATGCGGGGGGCTCCACCGCCGCGCCTGATGGAGATGCGGTGGGCTCCACCGCCGCGCCTGATGGAGATGCGGTGGGCTCCACCGCCCGCGCCCGATGGAGATGCGGTGGGCTCCACCGCCGCGCCCGATGGAGATGCGGTGGGCTCCACCGCCGCGCCCGATGGAGATGCGGTGGGCTCCA
>CAILKC010000655.1 GCA_903834675.1 uncultured Victivallales bacterium
CAGTACTTCAACTGCCCGCGTCAGGAGATTATCGAGACCCTGGCGACGGAGTTGAAGCTTTCCCCAGCTCTACTGCGGGCCCGTTTTGCGCGGGCTGACAACGCGGCTGGCAGGCCGGTAGAGGTGGTGGTCGCGCGCCAGGTCGACATCCGCATCACCGAGCACCTCAAGGAGTACCAGTTCCGTGGCCTGCGTTACGTAGACAGTTACCGGCGCTTCTACCCGAAGAGCCGCCTGCTGGCCAACTTGGTCGGTTTTCTGGATGACAACGGCAAGGGGTCGAGCGGCATTGAACAACTCATGGAGAACCACTTACGGCCCAGCAGCGGGCGTACCGTGTTCGAGCTTGACCGGCGCGGTCGGCGGCTGGAATCAGGGATCTACCGTGAACGGCAAGCCGCCGACGGCTGGGACGTGTTTCTGACGGTCCAGGAACCGATCCAGCAGGTGGTCGAGGACGAACTGGCGGCCATGGCCAAGACCTTCGCTCCGAAAGCCGCCTATGCGCTTATGATGGACCCCTCCACCGGCGCCATCATGGCCTGGGCGCAAGTGCCGAGTTACGATCCGAATGAGCGGGATTCGATGCGCAACCCAGACTCGTGGCAGAACTTCATTCTGACCCACGGTTTCGAGCCTGGCTCGATTATGAAAGGGGTCTCGGTGGCGGGGGCCTTGGACTATGGCGTGGTCAACTTGAACAGCTCCTTCTTCTGTGAGCGTGGGTGCTGGTTCTATGGCGGCAGGCCCTTGCGGGACAGCGGGCACCGGTACGACACGATGACGGTGGCGCAGATCATCCAGAAGTCCTCGAACATCGGCACGGCCAAGATTGCCTTGGCCATGGGCGACCAGCGGTTGTACGAGGTTCTCAGCCGCTTCGGTTTCGGCAAGGCGGTCGAGCTGGGTTTTCGCGAATCTGGCGCGGGCGCGCCGGTGCTGTTTCCCTCGGAGGCGACCGGGATCCTCCGTGAGTTATCGCAGTGGGATACGCTATCGGTGACCCGTTTTCCCATTGGGCAAGGGGTCTTGGTGACGCCCTTGCAGATGGTCCAGGCGTACGGCTCGCTGGCCAACGACGGGGTGATGCTGCAGCCCTACATTGTGGATCACATCCGCAATCCGAAGACGGGTGAGGAGCGCTATTCCGAAGTTGTGAACAAGGGTCGCACGGTTCGGCCGGAGACCGCCAGCCAGATCACGCAGGCCTTGAAGCTCGTCACCCGGGAGGGGGGTACGGCCCCGAAGGCGGCGGTGCCGGGCTACGAGACGGCTGGCAAGACGGGCACGGCCCAGAAGTGGGTCCCCGGTGAGGGCGGGCGCGGGGGTTTTTACCCCTCCGACCGCTGCATTTCTAGCTTCATCGGTTATGTGCCCGCGGAGGCCCCGGCCTTCGTTCTGTTGGTGGTAGCGGACGAACCGACCCGCGGGGGGAGTCGTTACGGTGGCATCGTGGCGGCGCCCACGTTCAGCCGCATCGCGGAGCGCACCCTGCGTTACCTGCAAGTGGCCCCGAGCGCGTCGGCGACCGCGCAGATGGGTCGGCAGAGGGGAGCGGGAAATGGCACTGCCGAGTCTGACTTTACGGGCGTACCGTGAGGCCTTGGGCGACCTCTGCGTCGGCCTGACCGGGGACCCGGACACGCCGCTCAGCGGCGCCTGCGCCGATTCGCGCCAGGTGCAGCCTGGGACTCTGTTCTGCGCGATCCCGGGAGCGCGGCAAGACGGCGGCGCCTATGCCGCGGAGGCGGTGCGCCGGGGGGCCGGAGCCGTGGCCACGGTGCGGCCCTTGGAGCTGGTTTCGGCGGTGCCGCAACTGCTGGTGCGCGATGCCTACGCCGCGGCGGGTCGAATCGCGGAGTGCGCCGCCGGGTTCCCGGCTCGGCGCCTGCGCCTGCTGGGGGCTACGGGCACCAATGGCAAGACGACCTGTGCCTACATTCTGCGCCATCTGCTGCGTGCTCACGGCCAGGTCCCGGGCATGGTTGGGACCGTCTGCTACGACCTGGGCGACCATGAAGTCGAGGCCGATCGCACGACGCCGACGCCATTCGAGTTGCAGGATCTCTTCGGTCGCATGCTCGGCGGCGGCTGCGGCTGGGCCGTGCTGGAGATGTCGAGCCACGCCCTGGCACAGCGGCGGGCCGGCACGGCGCGTTTCGCCGGGGCGTTGTTCACCAATCTGACTGGCGATCATCTCGATTATCACAAGACCATGGAGGCCTATTTCGAGGCGAAGGCGTTGCTGTTCAGGGAGTACCTCGAGCCCGGCGCGCCCGCGGTGATTAACCTGGATGACCCCTATGGTCGGCGTCTGGCGGAGCGTCTCAGGCAGGCTGGCGGAGCGCGGTTGGTGACCGTCGGCAGTCAGGAGGCGGACTGCTTGTGGCAGGAGGTCAGGTTGGGGTTTTCAGGCTGTCGTTTCCGCCTGCGCCTGGGCTCGGAGGAGGTTGAGATCGACTCGCCGCTGATCGGGCAGCACAACGTCGCTAACCTGGCCTGCGCCGCGGCCTTGGCGCAGGCCTGCGGCATCCCCGCCGGGGCTATCGCCGCCGCCTTGCGTGATTGCCAGGGCGCCCCGGGACGTTTGCAGGTCCTTTCCTCCCCACGCGGGGTGGCGGCCTACGTCGACTATGCCCACACGGACGACGCTTTGGAGAACGTGCTAAAGGCCTTGCGTCTGCTGTGTCCCCGGCGGCTGCTGGTGGTTTTCGGCTGCGGCGGCGACCGGGACCGGACCAAACGCCCGCGGATGGGTGCTGTGGCCGCCCGCCTGGCGGACCGCGTCTTCGTGACCAGCGACAACCCTCGCACCGAGGATCCCGAGGCGATCATGGCGGAGATTCTCGCCGGCATTCCGGCAGGCACCGCGGTGCAGGTGACTGCGGACCGGCGCCAGGCGCTCAGACAGGCCATCGCCGAGGCCGAGGCCGGAGACATCGTCCTGGTGGCCGGCAAGGGCCACGAGCCCTACCAGGAGATCCAGGGCGTGAAGCACCCCTTCGATGACGTCAGCGAAGTCCGCCAGGCCATGGGGCTGGCGCCAGCTCAGCTCCCCGTCGAACGGTAGTGGCGCACGCCGACCTGCCAGAGGCCGAGGGCGACGGCCAGGAAGGCCAGCCCCGCGGCGGGGGCGAGCCAGGACCAGAGCACCCCCAGGCGTCCCAGTTCATGGGCGCGACCGAGCACCCCCAGGCCCGGGTAGTAGGTGACGCAGGCCAGGGGCACCACGACGGTGAAGAAGCCGCGGAACCAGCGCCGGTAGATGGGTAGCGGGTACTGGCCGGTCTCAGCGCCGCCGTAGGTTACGGTGTTCATCACTTCGAGACTCTCGGTGGTCCAGAAGGACAAGGTCGCCTGCAGCACGAACAGGCCGACGAAGAGAGCGGCCCCGCCGGTGACCGCGCTGAGCACCTGCAGCAGCCGGAGCGGGGTCAAGGGCACCTCGAGGCGGGTCAGGGCCCAGGTCAGCACTGCCGCGCCCTGCAGGAAACGCCCCACCCGCATCAGTTGCAGGTCGGTTGCGGCCACCTGGAACCACAGCGGCTGGGGGCGTACCAGCAGCCGGTCGAAACCGCCGTTCTTCACCAGTCGGTCGAAGATATCAAAGCCGCGGCCGAAGGATTCGGCTAAGGCAAAGGCGACCTGAACCAGCCCATAGAACAGCGCCACCTCTGGCAGGGTCCAGCCCCGTAGTGTGTTGAAGCGCGCGAAGAGCGCCCAGATGCCGACCACCTCGATGCCTGAGGCGAGCAGGCTCCCGAGGCTCTGCATCAGGAACGAGGCCGGGTACTGCATCTGGGAGCGCACCGAGGCAGCGGCGAAACTCAGATATAGCCGTGGCAGATACATCCGGTCGGTCAGCCCCCTTGCAGTACGACACGCTTCATGGCCCTGGCTACCAGCCCGCGCCCCAGCACCAGCAGTAGCACCAACCAGGCCAGTTGACGGAGCAGGACGGTGCCCGCGGCGGCCGCCGGAATATGGCCCACCAGCACTCGGTAGGGCAGGTCGCAGAGGCCGCTGAACGGCAGCCAGGCCAGGCCGCGCTGGGCCCAGTCGGGGAACAGGGGCAGGGGGATGATCATGCCACTGAGCAGATAGGTGACCATGGAGATGATCTGGCTGACGCCCTGGCCCGAGAGGGTCCAGAATACGCTGATGGTCATGAGGGTGCCGATGGCGGCACTCAGGAGGGTGGCGGCCATCAGACAGGCGGCGCCAGCCAGCGCCGCAGGCCAGCCTGGCCACGGCAGCCAGCCGGCCGCCGCGGCGAGAGCCAGGATCGGCAGGCAGCGCATCATGGCGGGCACGATGCGGTTGGCGATGGCGCGGCTGTACCACAAGGTAAACAGATCGACTGGCCGTAGCAGCTCGTAGGCCACGTCGCCGCTGCGGATCATCCCGGCGATGTCCTCGTCCACCCGCAGGGGGATCAGGGCGAAGAAAGCCTGGCCCAGCCAGATGTAGCTGCACACCTGGGCCAGGCTCATCGGCGGGGTCGTGATCGCGTTCTCGTAGAAGGCGGTCATGACCATCATGCGGATCAGGCCCCAGAATACCTGGGTACACAGCCCCGCCAGGGCGGCGGCGCGGTATTGGAGCAGCGCCCGGAAGCGCGCGCTGAACATGGCGATATAGGGTGTCATACCCCGGCGGCCTGGTAGAGCTGGGCGACGACCTGCTCGATGGGTGGGTTCTCCACAAACAGATCGCGGACTTCGCACTGCGCCGCAACCTGCGCAATGAGCGCGGCAACGGGCGTGCAGCGTGGATCGAATTTGAGGACCAGCCGTTGGCCCTCGTTGCTTATGACCTCGGTGCCGGCAATCTGCGGCGTCGCCGGGCGGGCCAGGTCGGCGACGAGGCGCCGTTCGGGGGTGACTCGGCGGCGGAGGTCAGCCAAGCTCCCATCGCAGAAGAGGCCGCCGTGGTGGATGACCACGACCCGGCTGCACAGGGCCTCGATGTCATCCATGTCATGGGTGGTCAGCACCACGGTGATGCCCTGATCGCGGCTGAGTTGGCGGATGACGTCGCGCAGAGCCAGTTTGCTGACCGCGTCCAAGCCGATGGTTGGCTCGTCGAGGAAGAGGATCTGCGGGCCGTGCAGCAGGCTGGCCACCAGGTCGGCTCGGACCCGGAAACCGAGGCTGAGCTGGCGCACTGGCGTGCTCAGGAAAGGGCCGAGCGCGAGCCGTTCGGTCAGGAGGCCAAGACGCTGCCGCCAGGCGGGGGTTGGGATGCGGTAGAGGCGTTGCAGCAACTCGAACGACTCGACCAGAGGCAAGTCCCACCAGAGCTGGGTGCGTTGTCCGAACACCACGCCGATCTCCTGGGCGGTGGCGCGCCGTTCCTTCCAGGGGACACGCCCGAGCACCTCGACGGTTCCGGCGTCGGGCACCAGGATGCCAGAAAGTATCTTGACCGTCGTGCTCTTGCCGGCGCCGTTGGGACCGATGTAGCCCAGGATCTCACCCGGTTGCAGGCTGAACGACACCTCCGCCAGGGCGGTTACCGTCCGGGTTCGGCGGCGCCAGAGCCCCAGTAACGCGCCACGGACGCCGGGCTGGCGCTCATGCACCTGGAAGGTCTTGCGCAAGTTCTCCACGCGGATCGCGGTCATGGCTTCTCTCCGCGCGCCGGGGCTGAGCGTAGCCACTCGACCAGGCGGTCCAGGCCCGCTTCCGGCCCGACGCTGGCGCGGTAGCCGAAATCCGTGGCCGCACGGCGATGGCTGAACCAGTGTGCCTGGGCCAGTTGGGAGACGGTAAAGCGGGTCAGACGCGGTTCGCCGAGGGCCGGGATGGCCGCGTGCAGCGCCTCGAGGGAGCCCGCCAGGCCCCGGGCCAGCCATAGCGGCAAGCGCCGCTGCACGGGTGGCAGCTCCAGGCGGCGCAGTACCGCGTTGATCCAGTCCCACAGCACCACCGGCTCGTCGTCGCCGATGAAGTAGGCCTTGCCGCCGCAGCGGGCTTGCCCTGTCAGCTCCGTAGCGGCGAGCACATGGGCGTGGGCGGCGTTATCGACGTAGGTGATGTCGACGCGCTGGTCGCCACGGCCAATCCTGGCCAGGCGCCCGGCCCGTGCCGCCTGCACCACGCGCGGCAGGAGGTGCGGGTCCCCGGGGCCCCAGATCAGGTGGGGTCTGAGGGCGCAGGTGCGCAGGTGCCTGACGTCGCTCTCGCTGTGGGTTGGCCCATAGGCTGCCGGGTCGTTGGGAACCATCTCCCAGCCATCGGCGGCCAGGACCATGCGCTCCGCCACGGCCTTGCTCTCGGGGTAGGCGGCCTGATAGCGCCGGGGATAGGGCAGAGTCTCGTCACCCCCCTCGATGTCGGCCTCGCCGATGACCACGCTGGGGGAGCTGGTGTAGACCAGGGCGCCGACCTTGTTCTCCAGGCAGGCCCGCAACACGTTCGCGGTGCCCTTGACATTGATCTCGAAAAACTCCCGGCGGGGCCCCCAGACGCCGGCCATGGCCGCCGCGTGGAAGACGACCTCGCGGTCCGCACAGGCACGCTGGCAGGCTTCCAGGTCGCGCACATCGCCCTGAGCGCACTCGATGCCTTGCCGCTCCAGGTCGGGGTAGGGCCGACGTCCGAGCACGCGCACGCGGTCGCCCCGCGCCAGGAGCATCTCGGCCAGGCGTCGGCCCAGGAAGCCACCGCCCCCCGTGACCAGGGCCTTCACGCGCCGCGGTCCTTGAGGCCACGCTCGTAGAAGCTGACGATGCTGCGCAGGTAGGCGACGGGCATGCCCGTGTCGTAGTGCTCCCCGTCGACCACTTGCGCCAGGAGGCCCTGATCCTGGCGCAGCGCGTCGATGGCGGTGGTCAACTGGATTTCGCCGGCCTGACGCTGGTCCGTATCGATCTGGCGCTGCAGGTACTCGAAGATGCGCGCGGTCAGGACGTACTGCCCGTAGACACAGAGGAAGCGGTCCGGCGGCAGTCCTTCGGTGGTCAGGTTGTGGCGGGCGTAGTCGGCGCTGGGCTTTTCGACGAAGTCCGTGACGCTGGCCAGGGTCCGTCCCGGATTGAGCCAGGCGCCGGCCATGGTGCCATAGTGACAGACCTCCTCGGCGGCGGCGAGGTAGGCACCGACCACGCTGACCTGGCCGCCGGCGTTGAATGCATCAATGACCTGACGGGCGCAGGTCCGGTCCGAATTCGAGGCGTAGATGTGATCGCCAAGCAGGAGCAGGAACGGTTCCTGGCCTACCCATTCACGGGCGCAGTAGACGGCGTGACCGAAACCGAGCTGCTCGGTCTGCGGGATGAAGGTGATCCGAGCGCCGATGTCGGCGAGTTCGTGGCAGGCCCGGCGAGCCTTTTCAGGCAGCTTGTTGTAGTGTTCGGGCGATGGCAGACTGCAGAAGAACTGCTGGTAGTAGGGCTCGTCGCCGGCCCGCACGATGATGGCGATTTCCTCGATCCCGGCACTGCAGGCCTCCTCGACGATGGCCAGCAGGATAGGCTTGCACTGGCCGTCTGAGGTGACCAGCGGCAGCATCTCCTTCTTCACCGCCTTCGTGGCCGGGAACATGCGGGTGCCGAAGCCGGCGGCGGGGATCACGGCTTTACGCACGAGCTTGGGCGGTTTCAGATCGAGATCGTAGCAGTCCATGCCGTAGGTGGCATGCAGATAGGCCGCCAGTTGGGACCGTTCGGCAGCGCCGCGGGCGACCAGTTGCACACAGCCGTCACCCTGTGAGCCGACGCCCTTACCGCCGTAGGAGAGCTCCTGTACCCGCGGGTCGAGCAGCACGGCATGGAGCTTCGGCGCGGTGAGTTCAGCCGGGCACATGGGCATGAGGTAGTGGTCGAACTGCTGTTGGGCTTCCGTCATCAGGGCTCCGAGCGCCTGGGCCTCGCCGCGCTGCAGGAGGTCGGCGGCGCGGGTGACGATGTCGGCATTGATAGCGCCGAGGTACTCATGGGCATGTCGGCTGGCGTCGTCCACGGGGAAGGGATAGGCGTGGGTGAGGTCGGCCAGGATGCGGATGGTATCCTTGTGGCCCTTCAGATCGCCGATGAGCAGGTGCAGGTGGCTGCCGACCGTGAGCCGGGACGTCTGTAACAGGTCGCCGTCAAAGGCCATCAGGACCGGCACCTGGCCGAAGGCGCACCCCTGGTCCATGCGACCGCAGCGGGAAGGGGTCAGGATCTCGCCTTGGTAGGCCGCTTCCATCTCGGCGCGCGTGGTGAGCTTGAGGTCGTAGACGCAGTTGAAGGCGCGGGCAACCAGGACGCAGAAGGCGGCCGAGGAACTCAAACCCTTCTTCACGGGCATGGTGGTGAGGTAATTATCGATCTCGACGCCGTCCACCTTGTAGTAGGTCAGGATGGTGTAGGCCACGCCGGCGGCGTAACTGAAGAAGCCACCGGCCCGGGCCGTATTCAGCAGCGCTTCCCGGTCCATCGGCAGAGATTCGACCAGATGGCTCCCATCCGGCAGCGTCGTACGCACCACGAATTGGCCTGGACAGGCGCGCACCCGTGCATGGATGCCTTGGTTGGTGCCGGCGATGATCACCTTGCCCGGCGCGATGGCCGAGTTGAACCGGCGATAGGCCCCGGCCCAGTCCGAGTGCTCTCCGAACAGGCAAACGCGCCCTGGTACAAAGAGTTCTAAGGTTCTGTTCATGCGTGTATCCTGGCTCCGTCTCAGGGTCCGCGAAACGCGACCTCCGCCCAACCGTCCGCCGCCGCGCGCGCAGACCATAGCGCGGCGCGCCGGGCGCCGCAACCGCGGCGTTAGCGACGGCATGGCTGTTTTAAGAAACTGGGCTGGGCTGGGCGTCGCAACAACCCGTGGTCTGTCTGCCGTATCGGGTTGCGCGAGAACACACGCCGTCAGTCATGGCACAGGCGCCAAGCCAAAGCGGTGTCGCGGTCGCCGTCGGCGACCTTGCCACGCGCCACATGGCCGACGCGCGATATGGACTGCGTGCGGCAGAGGGCCGCGGAAGCGGCCCGTCGACGCCGCTTTCACTGTCGGC
>CAILKC010000656.1 GCA_903834675.1 uncultured Victivallales bacterium
TGACCGGTTGCCAGGCGGTCAGGCGGACGCCGCCGAGTATCCGCACGGTCTCGCCCGGCAGCGCCTGCCAGGTGACCGGGGCCTTCTCGGTGCCGGCGTCGGCCGCCGTCAGTTGGAGGGTCTCGGTCAGGCGGTAGAGGCCGCCGCGGAGACTGACGGTGACCGGCTCGGTGGGCTGCGCCTGACGGAGTTGGCGCAGCGCCTCCCGGGCCCGAGCGAGGGTGGCAAAGGGAGCGTCCCGAGTGCCGGGGTTCCCGTCGTTGCCGTCGGGGGCGACAAACCGCTCGGTGGCCCCGAGAACGGTAACGGCAGTCAACAGCGCCCCGAACAAGACCACAGCCGCTCTTGGTTCCATGGCACAACCTCTCCTCAAGATCTCGTTTTCGCGCCCACGCCTCATGGCCGTTCTCCCTTGTTGTAGTCGAACCTCTCGCCGAACCCCTGCACCACCACCGCGCCCGGGGGGAAGTCACTGGCCACGGCCAGCGGGACCGCAGTGCCGGGCGTGGCGCCCTGCTGCGCCGCACACGTCAGCGCGCCGGCCGGAAACGAGAGAACCCCAAGCGTTCGCATCCTCATCCGCCACACTCCTTCGGCGCGGGTACTCACGAGACTCCTCTCCCGGCGGGGTCGCCGTGTCGAGCGCGCCCTCCACATCGAGGGCGATGACCGGCAAGTCCAGCCCGCGGCCGCGCCTGGCGCGACGGCGGCCCCAGTCGAGAGGCTGACGGCACAGGTGAGGGTCTGAACGAGCATCTTCATCGTGTTTGCCTGCGGGTTTCCCACCGGTTACCTGACTGGCCAACTGGCCCGCAGCGGGTCGGCATAGCACCCTATCCTCTCGACCGGGATCGGTTCGAATCCGAGCTTGAGCGCGGGCGACTCCGGCCTGAGTCGATAGTCATCCTTGACCGCGTCGACGAACAACGGATCGGCGACGGTCGAGTTGCGATCCAGGCCCAGGTCCTGCCAGGCGGTCCACTCGTCGACCGTTTCCGCTTCGCGCAGCGACAGATCCTCGATCCAGACGGTCCCGGAACTGTCGCGGCAGTCGATGCGGATGTAGAGGTCGCGCATGCCGGCGACGGCTTCGGGTTGGTCGAGGCCCGGGGTGGTGAAGCCGAACTCGAGGCGTTTCCACTCGTTGTTGATAGGAATTTCCTTTTCAAGCATGGGAGTAAGGTAGAGCCATGTACTATCGAAGTCTTTCTGAATCGATCCTGAGCACTGGGCAACGGGTTCAGCGGGCACCGGGCCCAGGCCTTGGTGTTGGGGTTCCGCAAGTATAAGGCCTTGCCCCCTGACCCCCTGCCGCGCGGCTCTTCCCGTGAGGATCGGGTTGTCCGGGAAGTTGTCCCACTGATAGCCGTCTTTCGAGGTGACAAACCCCATCCGATAGCCGTAACGGGGATCAGCAAGACTGCCACCCCCGGCCGCTGCGCTGTCCCAGCCCGTTGTGTTGAGTCCCGCCAGCCATCGCCCGTCCGGCAGACGCTGGATGGGATGGTACGATGAGGCGCTTTTCATCCATAGTTCCTTGGTGGTGGGAAGCACCGGAACCCATGCGGGATGCCCCGGGGGCATGACGTCGTAGCGCGGGTCCACGTACGGCGTCCAGACGTTCTTCTCCAGATCGGGACACGTGGCCAGGGCCGTCATCTGGTAACCGTACCCGAGATCGGGCGCAGGTCAATTCCGTAGGGGTTTCGGTTTCGATCGTCTCCGCGTCCGGCGAGCAGAACGGGTCACGTGACTCTTGAGGGTGACTTCCAGCGGGACTGGTCGCGAATGCCAGACGCCGCGGAGCGCTGAAAACGCGGCTATTCCTCAGCCCAGGGCACCGCCCTGGGAATGGAACCCAAAACGAGATTGAGCCCTGCCGGGGCGGCATACCGACAGTCCATGGGCACCGCGCGGCCAGCTATGGCGCCCCTGCAGGGCTGAGAATCTGGGGTCTGCCCGGTACCCAGGGCGCTGCCCTGGGCTGAGGGATGGCGCCCCTTCGGGGCTGAAGAGGCA
>CAILKC010000657.1 GCA_903834675.1 uncultured Victivallales bacterium
CACCCAGGGTAGGTCGGCGCTGCGGCCAACCCTGGGCTTGGGTACGCAGCCCCGTTGGGGCAGGATACGCAGTTGCACCTGAGTCGTCACCACGGACTGACCACGGATGGCGCGGATTCCACGGATGGGATAGAGGGCGAGTTCCAGCGTTTGGGTTGGGAGCCCGGCGGCCCACTTTCTTCGCAGCCGAGAACCCTGCCAAGACCGCGGCTATAGGCGTCTCTATAATCTGCCGGCGCAATTCCCCTCGGATTTCATCCTTCCGACAGTTTGGTCATGCACCCGTTCAGCAGAGTCGGCCCGGCCTGGTCCAGGAGATATGCCGATACGGTTTCGCAGAGCGGCCGGTTCCAGCCCCGGAAGGTCCTCACCATGTCCCTCTGCCCCGCTCATCACGGTGCCGCGTCTTTGTGGCCAGTCCCGTCGCCCGGGCCGTTCTCTGAGGGCGCTGGGGTGAACTCGACAAACCCCCTCCCGCTGAAGCGGATCCACGCACCGTTCTCGAACATAATGCAGGCTCTGTAGATGCCGAAGGGATGCACATTGGCCAGCCGGTACACCGCTTCATCCAGTTGCATCTTTGTGCGGGGCTTGGCGCTGCTTCCCTCCCACTGGCAGAAGCTGTGGGAGAGTTCGGACACGAACCACCCCTGAACCTGTGCCGCGACCTCGCCGGGGATCGTCGCTCGCACCTCATCCGCCCGTTTCTGCTTGCCCTCCGGTGACCGATCCCAGTCCGCGAAGAACGGGCAGGATGACTCGCTCTCATCGGGGGGCGCTGGCGCTTTCGGCACACGCTTCTTCCCAGGTGCGCGCGGCATCTGTATGCCCCCCCATGCTTCTTGTTGTAATCACGCGACGGGACCCATCCCGGTAGCCAGGGCGTGGCGGCCACAGAGGCAGAGCGTACATCCCGGCGTGAGCTTCCGCTAGGGTCGCGCGGGCGATTGCATCCCGATGCTGGCGGCAGTTCCCCGTGAGGAACCCTAGGACTCCGCTCGGCCGGGAGGCGTTCTGGGAACTGGCGTGCGATCTGGCTCGCCGGCTCGAAGCGGGCGAGCGGGTCCTCATCCACTGTGCGGTCGGCAGAGGACGAACCGGGAGCTTGGCGGCGTGCGTCCTGATCGCTCTGGGTGAAGCCCAGGCGTCTGCAGTGAAGGCTGGAAGCTGCCATCCCGGCGCGTCCGAGGCGGCACGGTCCGTTCCGCGGAGCGGGCCGTTGGGGACAGGGCGCTCAAGCGATCCACCCGGCCGTACCACCCCCTCACTTGCCCATGGCCCTTACCCGAGAGGCTCTCCAGTCGAGCGCAGCCGCCTGCTCAGGTAGCGGTCCCTCACCAGCGTCTCGCGGTGGTCTTTCTCACGGCGCGGACGGTCTCATCCTCGATCCTGTCACTGACCTCAGCGACCCACCCTTGGGATATCTTGTCCACCGGTAACGCGCCTTCCACCATGCCGCCGACCGGATCATTCACCTCAGAGGTGGTTGGGAGGAGAGCAGAACGCACACGCCCGGTCACCGGTGTTGTTCAGGGCAGGGTGACGCACGCGGAGTTAAGGATCGTCAGGCGGTCACAGGCGATGGCGGGATAGTCGCGGACGGTGATCGTGTTGGCCGTTGCCGATTCAATCTCGAAGCCGGTATCGGCCGCCAGCAGATAGACGCCGCAGACCGCCAGGTTACCGGGGATGTCCTCGGCCAGCCGGAAGGTCCGGCCCTCGACGGCTGCCACCTTCAGCGAAACCGTGGGAGAGGAGATGGCAATACGGTTTGCCCCGCAGGCGAGTTCGCTGCCTGCGAGCAGATACGCCTGCGCCACCTGCCCGTCCGGGGCCACCGAGAGGAAACCAAACAGCCCGCACATGGTAATCGGACCATAACGGCGCGGCGCCTGGTCCGGCGCGGAGAGGAGGTAGTCGGTCCGACCGTCGACCCGTTCGACGGCGACGGCAAGCGCGCCCGCAGCGCCCTCCGGCGCCAGCATTCGCGCGGACTTGATGGGGGACCCGTCTCGGTACGGCACCATCACCGCGACGTAGTCGCTGCTGAGCCCCGCCGCGTTGGGGGCCGCCCGACGCTCGGCGATGATCTGCTGGATGGGCGGGGCGTTGAGCTCGGAGCCGTCACAGCTTCGCCACCCAGGCGCGTCTGCGACCAGCAACCGATCCGCCGGACTGAGCAGCATCAGGTCCATCTTGAGGTCCCGCTGCTGCCAGGTTGCGGTCCATGGCGTCTGCGGCTGGCTGGCGCGCAGATTCGTGAGCCACGGGATCTTGTCGGGGACCGGCTGCAGCGCCGGACCGGTCGGGTTGACCATCGTGCCGTTGCACTGGAACCCGTACTGATGCAGCTTGCCCCCGCTCACGCGGAAGAAGTCCACGCCATAGGTCTGGCCGTCGGGCAGCCGGACCAGAGCGCAGGTACGCTGGTAGCGGTCGCACTGGTCGTAGGCGTTGGCGCTGGCCTGCGTGACCTCAACCGCGGTGGACAAGCCAAGAAGCTCCAGAGTCGAGGTGCGCTTCTGGCTCTTCTGGTTGCTCGCGTCCACGGTCACGAGGTTGTGGGACAGGGTGCTGTGCGTCCAGGCATTCCGGGGGTCGTCCCAGATGTAGCCGCGGTCAGAAGCGATCTCCTGGCCGAAGGCGTAGTAGACCAGGCCGAGCGTGTCCATATGCCGGTGGCCGTGATCGGCGTAGGCGTTCAGATACAGAGCCGTCTGGCCTTGTGGCTCGCCGGCACGCATGACGCTGACGTGCCAGTCGGGGAACCACTCGGAGTGCAGCGGCAGCCTCGCATCGCCGGCGGCCGTGGTGGCCGGGTCGCGGTACCAGAGCGCGTATTCGCTGCCGCGTTCGGAGAGTGGCGCACCCAGCGCGGCCTGGAGCAATCCAGCGTAGGCGGCGGCGTCATAGCGGTCCGTGAGAATCTCCATGTACTCGGCGCTGATGCCACCGGCGCCATGGTGCGTATCGCCGAGCGTCGGGTAGTGCCGGTCCGGCGCCAGCATTCGCAGTGAGCTTTCCAGGGCCAGGCGGTACCTGCCGACGTGGTCGAATGGATTCAGGTTGCGGAAGCGCCTCCCGTCGGGTGGCGTGTAGCCTTCCGGATCCGAGTAGCCGCGGAGAATCTCCGGGATGTTCCGCAGCAACCCCAGGTGCATATCGGAGTACGAGGGCGACTCCTTGCAGAAGCCGTCCAGGTGGAAGCAGTCCTGCATGAGCCGCTCGAAACCATGGAGGGCGCGCCGGACGCTGGCGGGGCGATCGAACAGAATGCCGGCGGCGGCGCTGAGCGCACGCCCCGGTCCGCACTTGTTGTTGATGTCGTTCCAGTTCTCCATGTCCGCGCACCCGGCCAGCAGCAGGTCGCGGACGATTCGGCCGCCGGTTTCCGGGTCCAGGATCGGGCGGCCGTCGGGGTACTTTGCGCCGCGGATCAGGTCATAGGCGACGGTCATCTCCAGCAAGTATGAACTGCAACCGCTGGTTTCGAACCGATCCGCGCCCCAGAAGCCGACGCAGAGCACGGCGTGATCCCCCTGCTGGTGCAAACCGTAGGCGTTGACGATAACATCCTTGGGGAAGTGACCGCCGCGTCCGTGCTTACCGAGGTTGGCCGCAGCCTCGGCGGGCGGACAGTCGGCCACTGTCCCGTTGTAGGTATGGAACAGCCAGCCTGGGTAGACCCGCGCGAAACGCTCCAGAATCCACCCGCAGCGCTCCGCGTAGCGGACCTCGCCGGTGATGGCGTACAGCTTCGCCAGGGGGAGGACCTGCGCCGCCGCCCAGGTCGCTTTCCGCGTGCGCAACATGCCACTCCAACTCGTGGGCACAGCCCAGCCTGCCCACCGGTAGGCGTAGCTGCCGGACGTGTCCTCCGGATGGGCACGTTCCTCGTCGTTCAGGAAGTAGCTAAAGCGCTGTCCCATGCGGGCACAGACGAGTTGGCCGGTCTCCGGAAAATCGGCATGGGGGTACACCGTCCCGCAGGCGTTACAGACCAGTTTTTCCGGGTTGTTGACGCTCCAGCGGAAGGCGGCATGACCCATGGTGGACTTCTTCCCGACGCAGACGGGGCAGTTCTGCCCGAACGTGGTCCAGCCGGTGAGTTCAGGCACCATCCGGTCGAAGAGCGCGGGGTCCTGCTCCATGGCGTACTGGACGGCGGACTCCCAGCCTTTCACCATGTCCGCCGCCCAGCGGTAGCGCCGGGCGTTCTCGCGGGCGTTCTCAATGTCCCGTGGTTTGTAGAGAGTGCAGGGCTCACCGGGCGCGGCCGACGCCAGAGCCAGGAGGGAGACGACCCCGAGGAGAGCGCCGTGATACCATCCGTCGCTCGTACAGACGAAACTCGACATCGCGCGATCCCTCCGTGCTTTAGCAGCCTGGCACCAACTCTGCGGTGAAGGCGATGAGCCGCTGGCCCGGCAGTCGGGTCTCGACCGCCAGTCGACCTGCCTTCATGGCGGCCACGGGCCTCCTGCCGCTCGGGGACCCCCAGCAGATCCCCGCGATCCGTTCTGACGATACCCCGCGGCGGGCGCGGCTGCAACGGGTGGGGGGGCGGTTGCGTACGGACGGCCCGGTTCTGCTCCGGAGTGCTTCGGCCAGCATCGCCTTCACGGCCAGTGTAGGTGTACGTCGCCAGCGCCTCGGCGAAATAGATGGTGTGCTGCGCTTCGACCGGCTGCCGCCGGGGTTCGGGCGTGAGCAGCAGGTGCGGCGCCGCAATGCTGGCATAGATGCGACACTCGAGGTTGATCGGGCATTCCAGGATAGCGGGCACTCTCACGTGTACGCTCGGCACGCGGGTCAGCCCGGCAGCGCGTACGCAGGCTCGTGTCGTTCATCTACTGACGACCGGGCGACCCCGCGACGCCACGTGAGCAGCATCCCAGCGGCCAGCAACATCGGCCCGCCACCTCAATCCCCGCTCCTCAACGATACCCCGCGACGGGCGCGCCTGCAGGGCGGGCGGAACCGGACCGAAGGAGACGCCGACACGGCCCGTGCCGCGGAGCGGGCCGTTCGGGACAAGCGGGCCGCCTGGGAGCGGGGGGCCGTTCCCCATCCAGGGCTTGCCAGCCAATACCGTGGAAAAGGCAAGCCCGACTGGATGGCTTTGTCGTCACCACCCAACCGGGCCTATGTGGGCTGACCTCGTCAGCCCCGGGGATCGTCAGACCACAACCTCAAGACCCCACTGACGATCCCATCTATATACCCGAAACCACACGGCCAGCGGTCCCAAGTTCCAAGGGATCAGACATGAATCTGCTACCAGACCGCTGTCTGTCCAAGAACGGTGTGGCGCCAACCCGATCATGGCCGTCTTTCCGGACAGAAGGCCTGTGGCCCTCGGCCTGGCCTGCCGCCGCTGGCCCGCTTCTCCAACCTTCAGGTTCCCCCCCTTCAGGCGCCAGGCCTTGATGGCGGTCTCGGGCCTCCAGTCGTTCGCGCCACTCGCCTAACCTCACCTGTGCAACCTGCCTCCGCTTCCCCCGTAGCCTGGCCGGGCCCCGGAAGCGCCGGGATGGAGCTTCCGGGACTTGGTGGACAGGGCGCCGATCCTGCCGCCCCAAACGCCAGCCGCCAAAAGCGGGCTCAGTTCTGAGCCGGGACCGCGGGAGCCTGCGGTGATGCCGCAGCCTTCTTCGCCGCGTCCGCCTCCTCGCGTTTCTTCTTGTCGTAGAGCTGATCGCCTGCCACGGCACCGCCCGTTGCCCCGATGGCGCCGCCGATGATCGCGCCACCCGCACGATGGTCACTGCCGCCGATCGCCGCGCCGGCTGCCGCGCCCAGAACTCCGGCGCCAACGCCGCCGATCACCGCACCCTTATGCTCACTGGCCGACTCGCACCCAAGCAACCCCACCAGGGACGCCACACTGAGACTCACCTTCAGCCATTTCGCGGTCTTCATCATCTGCCCTTTCTGCAAACCGGCACTGCCAGCGGAACGCAACCTGTCACATGCCTCGGCACAATAGCGCAGCCATCCGTGGTGTCCAGAAGGATGAGGCTTCGAGGGCGCAAACCAGCTCCGTAGGTGGTGACTACTCAGGTCCTAGGGTTCAGGAAACGGCGAAACGGCGAGACGGCGAGACGGAGAGACGGCGAGACCGAGAGACCGAGAGACGGAGAGACGGCGAGACGGCGAAACGGAGAGACGGCGAGACGGAGAGACGGCGACTGGAGGAGACGGAGAGGGAGACGGCGGAGATGAAAACAGGGTTCAGGGTTCAGGGTTCAGGGTTCAGGCCGGACATAGCGGAATGAGACTGGTTGACGCGGGGCCCATTCCGATCCGGCCGGGACGCGCCGGATCGCCTGGAGGGCGGCCCTGCGTGGCCGCCGCGGCGCCGACGCAGCCGCGCCCTCCAACGCCCCTCGTCCGCCGCAGCGGACGCGGGGCGGAATGAGAAGCGCCTGGTGTCATAGGAGCTTGCTGCAAGTCTCATACAAGGGTTCAGGGTTCAGCAGGATCCCCGGCTGGGGCCGGA
>CAILKC010000658.1 GCA_903834675.1 uncultured Victivallales bacterium
TCCCCAGCAGCCCTGGAGCCCGCGATGCCAAGCCCGTTCCGGGCAGGTTCGCGGTATCCCCAGCAGCCCTGGAGCCCGCGATGCCAAGCCCGTTCCGGGCAGGTTCGCGGTATTCCCCGAGACGGCGTGCCGTCCGGCTGGCCAACAGGACGGCACCCCGCCAGCACCGACCTAGGCTAGCGCTGCCGACGCGGCTGGAAGCTGAAGGAACCGTGCCGCGAGCCGCCGTGCGGGTTGGAGCCGCCCTGCTGCGGGCGGCGACCGGGACGCGGACCCTGCGGTCCACGCGACGGCTGCGAACGGCCCTGCGGTGCGGACGCCTTGGTGAAGTGTTCGCCGGGCACCTCGGGGTGCTCGTTGCGTGGGATGGTGGTCTGCATGATCTTCTCGATCTGGCGGACCTCCTGGCCCTGGTCCGGCGTGGCCAGCGTGATGGCACGCCCTTCCAGGCCGGCCCGGCCGGTGCGGCCGATGCGATGGACGTAGTTCTCGGGGTCGTCCGGCAGATCATAGTTGACCACCAACTCGATCCCGGTCACGTCGATGCCGCGAGCCGCGATGTCGGTCGCCACCAGGACGCGGAACTCACCGGACTTGAAGCCCCGCAAGGCGTTCTTGCGCTGGCCCAGGGTCCGGTCGGCGTGAATCTCGGCGGCCGCGTGCCCCATGCCCCGAAGCTGCTCCGCCACCCGGCTCGCGCCGCGTTTGGTGCGCACGAACAACAGCACCGAGCCGCTGTAATCCTTCAGCAGTTCGCCCAGCAGCGCGCCCTTGCTCTCGCGACGGACGACGAACATCTCCTGCGAGACCAGCGACGCGGCAGAGCCGGAAGGCGCCACCTCGATCCGCACCGGCGTCTGCATGTAGTCGGCCGCAATCTGCACCACACTCGCCGGAATCGTCGCCGAGAACAACATCGTCTGCCGGTCCTTGGGCAACGACTTGAGCACGCGCTCAATCTGCGGGAAAAAGCCCATGTCGAGCATGCGGTCGGCCTCGTCAAGCACCAGCACGCCTACCTGGTCCAGGCGTAAACGGCGCTGGTTCAAATGGTCGTTCAGGCGGCCGGGAGTGGCGATGATAATGCGCGGGTTCTCGCGCAGACGCTGAATCTGCATCTGCATGGACTCGCCGCCAATCAGCACCGCCGTGCGCATGCGGACCGTCGGCGTCAGACGCACCAACGCCTCATTCACCTGCAATGCCAGTTCCCGCGTCGGCACCAATACCAGACCGCAGCGCGAGTTCGCCGCCAAACGCTGGACCATCGGAATCCCGAAGGCCAGCGTCTTGCCGGTGCCTGTCTGGGCAATCCCGATGATATCGCGGCCCGTCACGGCCACCGGAATGGCCTGCGCCTGCACCGGCGTCGGCACGGTGAAATGCAGCGCCTCGATGGCGCCAAGCAGGGCCGGCGAGATGCCCAGCCCGTGGAAGGCATTGGGAGCCGCGGTCGAGGTCGACGCGGCGGTCGAGGTGGAAGCAGGGGTCGAGATCACGGTCGAGGTCATGGTCACTCCGATTTCAATTCTGAAGGCACACAGCGTCGGCGAATGGAAGTCTCACGAGCCCCGGGCAGCAAATCGGCTGCCATAAGGTCACTGCCGCGGGGTCGTATCGGACGCCGACGTCCTTCCGGAACCGAGCCGGTGACGTGACGCAAGCCGGATGGCGTACCTGCGAATTCCGCAAGCCCTGGGGATCCCTATCCCACCTCCATGGAATCCACAACGGACGCAGGGAAGAGGACAGCAGTATGGAAACACCCTATCGTGTCGCTCACGATCGAACGGCGATACCATAGCGCGCTGTCCCCAGTCCGCAAGCCGGGGCGGAGGTTACACAGGGCTGTTTCAAGAAACTGGGCTGGGCGTCGCAACAACCCGTGGTCTGTCTGCCGTATCGGGTTGCGCGAGAACACCCGCCGTCAGTCATGGCACAGGCGCCAAGCCAAAGCGGTGTCGCGGTCGCCGTCGGCGACCTTGCCACGCGCAGTCCACATGGCCGACGCGCGATATGGAGTGCGTGCGGCAGAGGGCCGCGTCCGCAGCCCGTCGACGCCGCTTTCACGGCCGGCGGTACGACGGCGGTCGTTTCTTGAAACAGCCCTGGAGTTTACGCAGGGCTTCCAAGAAACCGCGTCGCATTGCCAACGCCGCGGCTACCTGAGGCGCGCCCAGAGGCTATGTTAGCGCATGCTTTTCGCCGAACTCATCCAAGATGCCCTTCAGCCGCAGGCGGGCTCTCGCCGACGGCTCGCCATGGAGCCTCTCGTCCACCTCAAGTACGGGGCGGAATTGGCAGCCAAGAATCAGGCGCTGAGCGAATTCTGGAAGGGACACCGGCTGCCGCTGGCGCCGACTGCCATCATCGCCGCGCCTCTGCCGCGACACTACCGAACCACCACCCGCCGACAGGCGGTCTACCACCGCGGTCACCTGAGCCTCGTGGCCCTGCAGGAGGACGGCACCCCGACCACTCATGCCGCCGCCGCCTCGCAGCTGGAGCCGGCCGAACACGCAACCCTCTACCATTTCCTGGCCGAGAGGCTGAACGAAGTCCACTTCCGTCCGCTGGCCAGCGTGCTTAACTTCGCCATCATCCGCGGTAGCTATACCGAACGCACCGTCATCTTCAACGTCTGCGAGCTGGACGGAACCATCGTCAGAAAGCTGAAAATGCTGGCGGCACTGCTCCCGGACCTCGACCGCGCCATCGTCTCAGCCTTCATGTTCTTCGATCCCAGCCGCTCGCGCTACTACCTGGACAGCCGTCAGGAGGTCGACGGCGTGAAGACTAAGAAGCTCTATGGCCCGGGCGTCCTCGTCGTGAACTTCCATGGCAATCGTTACCTCTACTCCCCGACGGGTTTCACGCAGGTGAACGAAGCCATGGTGCCGCGGCTGCTCTCGGCCGTCCAGGAGCTGCTCTGCCCGGCGCCGACCGAACACCTGATCGATCTCTACTGCGGCTATGGCCTGTTCACCCACTTTCTGGCCTCTGCCTATGCCCATGCGCTGGGGCTGGATGCGGCGCCTGAGAGTATCGAAGCAGCCCAGCAGAACACCCGTTTCTTTCCGCCGGGCAACCGGGTCGCGTTTCGGGTCAGCCGGATCGAGGGTGAGGGTGTGGCGCACCAGCTACCCCGTCCCGACGGGCATGCCGAGGCGCTGCTGGCGGACCCGCCCCGGCAAGGCCTGCCGACGCCGGTCATCGTGGCCCTGGCCGGCCGGGCTCCCACCAAGGTCGTGCAGGCCTGTTGCGGCATCGACGAGGTGCCGCGGCA
>CAILKC010000659.1 GCA_903834675.1 uncultured Victivallales bacterium
AAGGGCAGCTTCGAACTGCCGTTCGCGCTCAATGATCCCGCGGGCACCTGGACCCTGAACGTCCGCGACGCCGCCACCGGCGCCAAGGGCACGGCAACTCTCCTCCTCAAGGGGCGCTAAGCGAACCGGCCGTCGGAAAGCAGTGAGATCTCGGCGATGGCCAAGGCCGCGCAAGATCCTACCAGGGCTTGGCTTGGCGCTCTTGGGCCCTCAGCCGGGGTCCCTCGCGGGCAACCACCCGACGCTGGCCCGCGGCAGACGCGGCAACGCTCATCGGAGCACCACTGGCAACATTGGCAGTCCGGGCAGGAGTGTTTCTTCATTGCCGCTGCCTGCGGCTCGGCAACGTAAAACTGCCCCGCCACCCCCGGTATGCGGATAAACCCCATGCTCGTGCGCTCCCGTCAGACAAGCCTCTCTACGCCAGCGACATACCAGCCAACCAGCCTACCCGTCTACTAGTAGTCTACCAGTCTACCAGTCTAACTACCGTACACGGTTCTTTGCACCGACCTGCGGTCAGTTTGGCATTTGCCTCCTATATTACCGCTAGGATGTGCCTGCTTGGCAGGCAGTGTGCCCTGATTGAAGCGCCCCAACAGGAGCGGCCATGGAGCTGGAAGGCTGTTATACCGCACTCGTGACCCCATTCCGTAATGGACAGGTCGACTACGGGGCTCTTCGGGAGCTCATCGAGTTCCAGATCTCCTCTGGCATCGACGGCCTGGTCCCCGTCGGCACCACCGGCGAGTCCCCAACTCTCGACTTCGACGAGCACCGCAAAGTCATCGAGTTCGTGGTCGAGACCGTTCGCCACCGCTCCCTCGTCATCGCCGGCAGCGGCGCCAACTCCACCGCCGAGGCCATTGACCTCACTCACCACGCGGCGTCCGTCGGAGCTGACGCGACGCTCCAAGTTACCCCCTACTACAACAAGCCCACCGCCGAAGGACTCTACCGCCACTTTGCGGCCGTGGCCGACCAGTGCGGCCTGCCCGTTGTTCTCTACAATGTCCCCGGTCGTACGGGCAGGGAGATTCCCGTCAACATTATCGCTCGCCTCGCCACCCATACTGCCGTGGTCGCCGTCAAGGAGGCAGGCGGCAGCGTCGAACGCGTCAGTGCCATCCTCGATGAGTGCAACCTCGTCGTCCTCAGCGGCGACGATGCCCTCACCCTTCCCATGATGGCCGTTGGCGCTACCGGTGTGATCAGCGTGGCGTCAAATGTCATCCCCCGCGAAGTCACCGATATGGTCCACGCCGCGCTGCAAGAACGCTGGCAAGACGCCCGCCAGGCTCATCGACGCCTCTATCCCTTCTTCCGTGACCTCTTCGTGGAAACTAACCCGATCCCCGTAAAGGCCGCTCTCGCTGCCCTCGGCCGCATCGCCCCCGAGTACCGACTCCCGCTCTGTGAGATGAGTGCCGCTAACCGCCTGACTCTCATCGCCAGTATGCGACGCGCTGGCATCCCCTGCGAAGCGACCTGAACACCGCACCCGCGGCATTGCAGCCGACCGCTCGGCGGACTATAGTCTGGGCCTTTCCGTTTAGAGGTTCATACAGCGTCGGGGCGTAGCGCAGCCTGGTCAGCGCGTCTGGCTTGGGACCAGAAGGTCGCGAGTTCAACTCTCGCCGCCCCGACCAACCTCCTCCCTCAGCCTTCCACCGCAAAACCTGCCGACATCAGCAGTGCATGCGCACACTCGCCCAGCGCCTTCGCCACCTCCTGCCCCACCTCACTATCCGCTGCCGCTTCCCCCTTTGCGTCCAACCCCCGTGCCGCCCCCAGAATCCCCTCCAGGTTTCCCCGCCTCCCCACATACGGAACCCCCACTCGAATCGCTCCCTCGTCGACCCGCACGCAGAAACCATCCTCGCGAATCCGCTCCAGTCCCACCTCTAACTCTGCCTCTGAAGCCCACACCACCGCCCCGAATACGCCAAACGGGTGCGCTCGCCTAAACGCCGCCAACTGCTGCCGCCCGCAGAAGGCTTGAAAAACCAGCCCCGCACAGCTCGCATACGGATGCAGTGGCCGCGCCGCCGGACGCTCGCAAAGATGCGGCCGTGTCGCGTCAATCCGCAATACCACAGCAAGATCCCCGGCCGCCTGCCGCGCCAGGTGAGCAGAGTCCGCTACCCCGTCCGTCACCAGCCGCCGCAACAGCCCCTCGCACAGCCGCTCAAACCCTACATGCTCCACTCGCTGCGCTATCTCCCCCAACCGCGGCCCCAGACGGTACCGAATCGGCGGCCCCTGCCGCTCAACCAGTGACCGCGCTGTCAGAGTACGCAAAATGTTGTGAACCGTCGGCGGCTTCAGTGCCAGCCGCGTACATAGGTCACCCAGCGCCATCCCGCCAGGATCCGACGCCAGTAACTCCAACACATCAACCGCACGCAATACGCTCTGAATCAACTCGCTGCCAGGCATACACTCCAATACCTTTCATCCGCTTA
>CAILKC010000660.1 GCA_903834675.1 uncultured Victivallales bacterium
CTCAGCCCAGGGCAACGCCCTGGGAATGGAATCCAAAACGAGATTGAGCCCTGCCGGGGCGGCATACCGACAGTCCATGAGCACCGCGCGGGCAGGTATGGCGCCCCTTCGGGGCTGAAAATCTGGGGTATGCACGGTACCCAGGGCGCTGCCCTGGGCTGGTATGGCCGCGCGCCTTCAGCGCTCCAGGCGGACTCCCTTATTGCACAGGTCGATTTTCTTCCCGGCTTCGGAGGCATTACCGCACGGGGGCGGCGGGATACGGACGAGCCGCTGGGGCATGCTGCGGTGCCCGCTGGCCGTCGTGGCCGACGGGCGCGGGTTGCGCTGGCAACGCCCCTCGGCTAGGGCTCGATCAGAGCTTCCCGCACGGCATAGCGGGTGAGGTCCGCCACGCCCTGCAGGTGCAACTTGGCCAGGATGTGGACCCGGTGGGCGGCCACCGTCTTCTCGCTTCGGTGCAACTGCGCCGCAATCTCTTTGGTGCTGTGGCCTTCCGCGATGAGTTGCAGCACTTCGCGTTCACGTTCGCTGAGTTCGCCATAGGCGCCCTCCCCCCGCCCGGGCCGATGGCGCAGGAGTTCCTGCACCAACTCGCCGGCGATCGCGGGGCTGAGGTAGGTCCTGCCGGCGGCCACGTTCCGGATGGCCTCGGCCAGCTCACGGGAAGCACAGCTCTTCACCAGGTACCCGGCCGCGCCGGCCTCCAGCACGGCCATCACGATCCTCTTCTCGCTGTGCATGGACAAGCACAGCACCTTGACCCGTGGCTGTTCTCTCGCGATCTGGCGCGTGGCGTCAATGCCGTTCAGCTCGGGCAAGCCGATGTCCATGACGACCACGTCCGGCCTAAGTTCGCCGGCCAGCGCGACCGCACGGCGGCCATCGTCGGCCTGCGCGACCACGGTCATGTCGGGTTCGAGGGCCAGCAGGGCGCTGAGCCCCTCCCGGACGATCGCGTGATCGTCCGCCAGGAGGATGCGAATCGGCGTGGCGTCGCTCATGGGCTACTCCTCTGCCGCCACCGGCGCCTCGATCACCGCCTGCGTCCCCTTCCCGGGTGCAGACGTCACTCTGAAGGTACCGCCGACGCTCTGTAGTCGTTCCCGAATGCTGTACAGACCGAACCCGCCGGTGCGACAGACGGTCACCCCAACCTGCGCGGCATCGAACCCCCGGCCCCGATCCACCACCGCGATCCGGATGTGGCCGGGTCTCCCGCCCAGACGAACCGTCGCCCGAGCCACCCCGGCGTGCTTGGCGACGTTCAGAAGCAACTCGTGCGCCGCGCGATAGAGCACGGCCCGCAACCCTTCCGCGACCGGCCGCCGCCGTTTGTCCCACTGGACCTCGAAGTGGACTCCGAGCGTGGCTTCCATGTGTTCGCAGAGCTCCTCCACCGCGTCTTCGACCCCGACCCGCTGGAGGGTCGGAGAGTTCAATTCGAACACGAGTTCCCGGATCTCCTTGGTCGCATCACGCAGCAACTGGTCGATCTCGTCAGCCAGCGTCGCACGTTCCGCCGCCGCCGCGGCCGTCTGGCGCAGGAGCGCCAACTTGAGCTGAACCGCGACCAGGGATTGACCGAGCTTGTCGTGCAGTCCTTGGGCAATGCGCCGCCGTTCGTCCTCCTGGGCGCCGCTGAGGCGTACGGACAGGATCCGCAGTTGTTCCTGCCCGGCGGCCAAGTCCTTCTGTACGCGTCGCGGTTCGGTGATGTCGGTCACGATCCCGAGGATGGCAGGGCCGCCGCCGTAATCGATTCGGCGAGTGGCCACGAGCGCCGCAACTTCCCGGCCAGCGCGGGTCTGCAGGGCGCATTCGAGCGGCGGGACCTCCCGGCCGCGCATCTGCTGCCGGAAGCTGGTCGCCGCCGCCGTGCGGTAGGCCGCGCCGTAGAGGCTGAGGAAGTCGAAATCTGGCGCATAGAGCTGCTCCTGGGTGTAGCCCAGGACCTCTTCGCATTTCCGGTTCGCATATACCGCCCGGCCCCCTTGGCTGATGAAGATCAGGTTCGGCGATTCTTCCGCCAGAGTCCTGAACTTTGCCTCCGATCCGCGCAACGCCGCCGTCCGTTCTTCGACCCGTCGCTCCAGTTCCGCCGCCATCTTGCGCAGGGCTTCATCGGCCTGCTTGCGTGCGGAGATATCATTCAGGACGATGCGGAAGACGCGGGTGCCGGCAGCAGCGGGCGCGACGGTAGCACCCAGCTGCACCCAGAACGCCGTGCCGTCGCGCCGCACTAGCCGCAACTCGCAGTCCGTCGCCTTGCCGTCCACGGCGGCGGCAGTGGCCAAGAGTTGCTGGCGGTAGTGGTAGTAGAGGTCCTGATCCTCTCGGCAGACGAACTGCGAGAACCGTCGCCCGACCAAGGCACCCCGGATCACGCCCAGCAGGGTGGCGGCACTGAGGTTGGCCTGCTGGATCAGCCCCGGCTCGCTGACCGTGACATAGCCCACCGGCGCCAGATCGTAGAGGGCGAAGTAGCTCGCCCGGGCGGCTTCAAGATCCACCTGCGTCCGGCGCAGCTCCTCGTTCTGCATCTCCAGCTCGATCTGGTGTACGTGCAGTTCCTGGAAGACTTGCCGGATTTCCGCGGGCGAGCGGGTCGCCAGATCCTCCGGCACCACTGCCGCGTCCTGGCGGGCGAACTCTTCGGCCTGCCGACGTAACTCGTCACGTGTGGGCATCTGTTCCACCATCCACAGTTCCCAGCTCCGCCGGGTGTTCCCTCTCCACTTGGCGCTCGGTTCCTCGGGCGAGCCGGTCGTTCATGTCCAGGCTGTCGTTGAAGGCGTCGGCGATCTTCCCGTTCAGGCCGATCCTCTCGACCGGCAGGCGGACGGAAAAGTCGCCGTGCCGGACCGCGGAGAGGACCTGGAGCCGCAGCTTGGCGTCGAAGCTGTCACCGTGGGTGGGCATGGTGATGGTCATCCTCGCATCGGACCCCTCGCTGGCGACCTGGGCTGTGACTCGCGCCGAAACTATTGGGCGCACGCAATATAGGTATTACCGACAGTACACTCACGGGAGGTGACATGCAATGGGGGTCCAGAGTAACCCCGGGCCGCGAGCCTTGACGCCGGGCCTCTGGCTGAGTAAGTTTCCGGCACCCGGTAAGAATCCGGCGGCGGGTCCCGCTGGGGCCTGCGGATGAGTGCGTGAACCTCCCGCCTCGACTGAGCACTGCAGACCATGGCCAGAAAGCCTAAACGGCGCATTCTCACCGGGATCGAGATCGGCACGAGCACGATCAAAGTCGTTATGGGGGAGTTTCTCCCGGACGATGTGCTGGCCATCGTGGGGGTCGGGCAAGCTCCCTCGCTGCACGTGCAAAAGGGCGAGGTGCTGGACGTGGAGAAGGTGCTGGCCCAACTGGCCCGTGCCGTGAGTGCTGCCGAGAACAGTTCCGGACTGGTGATCGACGGGCCTATCTTCGTGGCCGCCAGCGGGGCGCACATCCGTCCCGTGATCGCCATCGGGCGCACCATGGTGCAGGGGCCTGGCCACACCGTGACTGAGGAAGACGTGGTGACGGCGGTGCAGGGCGCCCGCAGTTATAGTCTTCCCCCCGACCAGAAGATTCTGCACACCTGTGAGCGCAGTTTCCAGGTGGACGACGGCGCCAAGGTGGGCAATGCGTTGGGGCGGGTAGGCGACTGGCTGGCCGCGGAGGTGTTGCTCATCGTCGGTCAACACCGTCCCCTCGAGATGATGTGCTCGATGATTCAGGACCTGATGGGCTGCCGCGCCCGCGACATCGCCTTCTCCGGCGTGGCGGACTGCTTCGCCGCCTTCAGCCCCGAGGACGCCGAACAGGGTCATCTGCTCATCGACATCGGCGCCGGGGTTACCGAGTTTGTCGTGTTCCAGGGCAATGGCTGCTATGATGCCGGCCAGATCACCGTAGGCTGTGACCATGTGGCCAACGACCTGTCGCTGGGACTGCACCTGCCGCAGGCGCGCTGCAAAGCGCTGGTGCGTGATCTTGCTGAGCTGGGGTGTTCCGTGGCCCTATCCCCTGATGGTCGGCAACGCCTGGTCGACATCCGCACGGGGTCCGGCAGCGGCCGACGGGTGCCCTGTTCCAGCCTCGAGAGGATCGTGGAGTCGCGGCTGGGCGAACTGTTCCAGGTAATCCGCGAGCAACTGGACCGGCACCACGCCCTCGGGCGCATCGGCGGCGGGGCCCGCCTGTGTGGCGGTGGGGCCTTGATTCCGGGCATCGAGAGCTTGGCTCGGAACGTCCTCGGCATGCCGACCGAGATCGCCCGGCCGCGCTTGCTCAGCGGCCCGCAGGAGATTCTGAACGCGCCCCACTATATGACGCCGGTGGGCCTCATCCGCTGGGGGCGATTGATGCTTGAAATCGATGGCGAAGACCACGCGCCGACCCTGCTCCAGCAGATCCTGACCGAGGCTCGACGCTTCGTCCGTATCGTCAAAGACTCCTTCAAACTGTGATCAGGCGAGACGCTATGGCGGATGCCGCAGCCACGTCCAGTGACAAGTTGATCCTCCTCATCGGGGCCGGCCGGGCCGGGGTCCGGATCGCCGACACCGTGAGTACGAACTGCGCCTTTCCGGGGCTGGTTGTGGTGGCGGTTGACACGGACCTCGTCACCCTGGGCGAGGCCCGGGTCGACCGCACGCTGCAACTGGGGGAGGCCTGGGCGCGTGGCGAGGGCTGCGGTGGCGATATCGAACGGGCCGAGCGGGCCGCGACGGCATCTCTGGAGGAGCTTCGTGCCCTGCTGAAAGAGGCTCGCATGGTGTTTGTGGCGGCGGGACTGGGTGGCGGCGTCGGCAGCACCACCCCACGACTGCTGGCGCGGTTGGGGCGCGAGTGCGGCGTGCCGATGGTGTTTCTGGTGACCACGCCCTTTTCCTTCGAAGGCACCACGCGCACGCGTCTGGCGCAGCAGGCGCTGGAGCTGCTGCGTGGCGAGTCCGAGGCGGTGATTGCGGTGCCGAACAGCCTCCTGTTCGCGCGTCTGCCGCCCAATACGGCCGGTTCTCGTGCCTTCGACATCAGCAGTACGGAATTGGCGCGAGCGCTGGCTGGGTTGGCGCGTATCTGCAGTGCCAAGGGGCTGTTGACGGCGGACCTGGCAGGGGTCAAGCGCCTCGTGGGGAGACCGGGTTGCATCTGCAGCGTGGCCATGGGGCAGGGCCAGGGGCCAAGCGCCACGACGGACGCGATTAGTGCCTTCCTGGCCAGCCCCTTCATCGGGGACGTCAGCCAGTTGCGCGAACTGGACTCTGCCCTGCTGACCGTGCTGGGCGGGGACGACCTGAGCATCGGCGCCGTAGAGGAGTGTCTCGGGCAGGTACAGGCCCACTTTCCACCCCACGCGCAAGTCATGGTGGGGGCCTATACGGACTCGCGTCTGCAGGGACAGATTCAGCTTACTGGGCTACTGGTGCGCGACGAGCGGGCCAAGGCCGGATACCCGCCGGATCTCCCGCCGACCAAGGGCGAGGTTCCAGCGGGCCGGCGGCGCCCGCGGCGGGGCACTCCTGGCGAGGGCACGCCAACCCAGGAGTCGCTGCCCTTGCAGGAGCAGCAACTGGGGATCTTCGCCGGTTCGCCGCAACCGACCTTCCACAACGGCGAGAATCTGGACATCCCAACCTACCAACGCCGGAACCTCGCCGTGGATGTCGGCGAGGACATGTGATGACACCGGCGATTCCGGGCGCCTGTCACCCACACTGCCAAGCAGAGGTTAGACCATGCACACACCGCCTCCCGAACGCTATGCCTCGATGCCCTACCGGCGCTGCGGTCACAGCGGGCTGATGCTGCCGCCCATCTCATTGGGCCTGTGGCACAACTTCGGCGGGGTCGACACGGCGCAGAACAGCCGCGAGATGCTCCTGGGGGCCTTCGACCTGGGCATCACGCACTTCGATTTGGCCAATAACTACGGACCGCCGCCAGGCAGTGCCGAGGAGACCCTTGGCAAGGTCCTTAAAGACGACTTGGGGGCGCACCGCGACGAGCTGGTCATCTCCACTAAAGCCGGCTACCGCATGTGGCCTGGACCCTATGGCGAGTGGGGCTCGCGCAAGAATCTGCTCAGCAGCCTGGATCAGAGCCTCCGGCGCCTTGGCCTCCCCTACGTGGACATCTTCTACAGTCACCGTTTTGACCCGGATACGCCCCTGGAAGAGACCATGGGGGCGTTGGACACGGCCGTGCGCAGCGGCCGGGCTCTGTATGTCGGCATCTCTTCCTACCAGCCCGAGCAGACCCGCCAGGCGACCGCTATTCTGCGCTCGTTGGGCACGCCCTGTCTGATCCATCAGCCGTCATACAGCATCCTCAACCGCTGGATTGAGAATGGCCTCATCGAGACCCTGGCCACGGCGGGCGTCGGCTGTATCGCCTTCTGCCCTCTGGCTCAGGGTCTGCTTACAGATCGTTACCTCGACGGCATCCCGGCTGACTCGCGTGCCGCCAAGCCGCACGGTTTCTTGAAGCGCGAGCACGTCACCCCGGAAAAGGTGCAGATGGTACGTCAGCTCCACGAGATCGCGGTCGGGCGCGGCCAGACGCTGCCCCAGATGGCCATCGCCTGGGTGTTGCGGCATCGCTCCATGACCTCGGCGCTGATCGGGGCTAGTCGTGTGGCGCAGATCCGAGACTGCCTCGGCGCCCTGCAGAACCTGTCCTTCTCCGCCGACGAACTCGCCCGCATCGACGCCGCCACGGGACGCGTCGCGTAACCGCCGTAGGCACAGCCCGTCGGACCTCGTCTGCGGGTGGCAACTGGGCAAGGGCTGAGGCGCGTCGGTGTGGTGCTCAGAGACGGGGGCGGTTCAGCTCCCTTTCCGGGTGGACCCACGCCCTTTGAGGGGACGGCTGATCAGCATCCGGCCTTGCGATTTCGGCCCGACCCACTGCTTCGCCAGCACGTCCGCTTCCGTGAACCGCGCCATGAGGATCTCGCCGTCGGTGCTGCGGTTGCGGTCGTGGGAGATGTAGATCGTGCCATCGGGCGCCTGGAAGCCATCGGGGTAGGAGACGCCTTGGCGCTCATCCAGCATCAGGCCGCCCTGCCACGTCCTGCCCTCGTCGGCGGACAGCCAGGCGCTGAGCTTACAGCGGCCCTCGTGCGTGTCGACGGTGTCGCCGTGCTTGACCAACAGGATTCGCCCGGAGGCAAGGCGGCGAAGATGGAACCGCGCATTGGGCTGCCGGATGTGTTCCGGGTAGGTGGGTTCGGACCAGGTGTAGCCGCCGTCGGCGGAAACGGTCTCGACCATGCCGTTTCCTGGTGCCGTTCCCACAGAAGATATTACGGATGAATAACTTACTAGACTGTCATGGTGCTTTATAGGGTCTTAACGGCGTTTTCAGGTACACGAATACAAACCTAACTTGATCAGCGACGCCAGGCCAGCCCTCCGTCTTGCCGTTCCGCCGTCAGCAACGGCTTCATGCGGCGCCGCCAGGTCGCACACAGTACCGCGATGGCATCCGGGGGACGAAAGGCAGATCTTCTTCCTTGAATGATATTTATGGCCAGTAAAAAACGTTACAAGGCACTAATTATCCGTATATTAATGCATTAAGTAACTCGCAAGCAATATGTTATGTGGGAACGGCACTGGACATTCTCGCAAGCAATATGTTATGTGGGAACGGCACTGGACATTACGTCGGCATTTGCTGAGGGCTACACCTTTGAGTGTCTGCACGATTCCCAGACCGCCGCCTGGTATCACTACGCCGGAACGGCCAGCGCAGAAACGGGAATAATGGCCAGTTCGGCGCTGTTGTTATTCCAGCAGAGGCGGTCGGCGCCAGCGCGGCCACCGTTGTTGGAGTAGCCGACAAACAACCGCCCCTCGTGCTCGATGGCGTATGGGTAAGACAGTGCCGCCCCCGGGTGCGACTCTCCAGGCCCGCCGTGCAGCGCCTCCCGAAGGCGGAAGACACGGCAGAAGCGGGCCTCGCCGGGACGCGTCACGGCCAGGGTCAGCGGCGAGCGCCGGTGGCCGCCATCGGCGCTCGTGCTGCAGACCAGGTAGTGTTGTCCGGTGCTGAGGGTCCCCGTGTAGGGCTTGGAGCCGGCCATGGGCAGGTTGCTCGGTTGCGAAGCGGTCCAGGTACGGCCGTAATCCGTGCTCACGGCGGCCAGCGCCTGAGCCTGAGCCCCATAGCGCGCCAGGTTGAGGATCCGCTTCCCGTCGAGAATCACGGAGGACTCGCCCCACATGCTTTCCGGCGCCGGCGGAATCACCACCAGGTCCCAGCGGAGCAGGTCGTCGCCATGGCTGATCGCAACCGCCGCAGGGTTCCCGTTCGCCACCGCGATGCCGGACATGATCCAGTTGCCATCCGCCAGACGCTGCGGTTCCTGCATGGGCCAGAAGCCGCCCTCGATGATGGTCCCCCTGGCCTGCCACGTCCCCGTGACCGCATCACGGACGTAGGCGCGGGTGTGAACCTGCTTCATGACGTCGTAGAAGGCGCCGTGGAAGGCCCACAGCGTCCCGCCGTGCGACAGAAACACCCCGTGACTCACGGCCAAACGGCCAGCGCCGGTGGCAATGGTAAACGGCTCGCTCCAGGTCTGACCGCCATCATCGCTGCGGCAGCCGCGCGCCTCTTCGCTTCCCGTGTTCTCCCCGCCTTTGTTGTGGCCGAACGAGGCATAGAGTCGACCCTCGTGCCAGGCCAGCGCCACGCCATGCAAGAACCGGTAGCCGTCCGTCTCGAACTCCCACGGTTTGATGACCTGAAACGAGACACCTTCCAGAGACGGAAGCTCGGCCCTCGCCGGAAAGGCGCCGCCAGCCCAGAGCGGGTACGCTGAGTCCGCCGGTTGTGCCGGGCTTGATCGCGTTGGGAGTGTGGTCAAAGCGGAAGACCTCAGGAAAAAGGCGGTTCGTATATCGGTATGTCCGGCCCCAGCCGGGGGCTTGGCTGCACCCTGCACCCTGCACCCTGCACCCTGAACCCTGAACCCTGAACCCTGAACCCTGAACCCTAGGACCCTGAACCCTAGGACCTGAGTAGAACTGACAGGCGCCCGTGGGAGGCCGGTGGGGACCGTTGACTCCTCTGCCCGCTGGCCGCCCCGGGCTCTACCGCGTGTGCGCCCCAGCTCCCAGGACCCGTTTGACGATCTCGGCATTCTCTTTCAACTGGTCCTTGTCCCGCTGGAAGAAACCGACGGTCGCCAGGTCCGTGGGCTTGATGCCCGCAAAGGTCTCGCGGAAAGCGGTCTCCACCACGGCGGGAATCTCAGCGGGGCTCTTGCCATAGAACATCTGCCCGCCGGCCAAGACCTTGAAGGCGATGCAGGGCTTCCGCACCTGCTGGATCACCTTGAACATCTCCTGCCGGTCCTCCATGAAGAACTTGAGGTGCTTAGCCTTGCCGGTGATGAAGGAACTCGCTTCGCCGCCCCGCTTGCGGGTGTTGTGCAGGCAGGCCATGTAGAAGTCGACGCCCCAGTCCTCGTCCTCTGAGCGCAGAATGGTCTCCGGCACATGAGTCCCCAGACCCACCGGCTTGCCCGAGGCCTTGAGTTTCTTGAGGTTATCGCGCAGAACGTCGACCTGCCCGGCCTCGCAGAGGCCGTCGGTGGTGGTTCCCTGGTGGTACACGGCAAGGGGATCGCACGCCATCATCTGGCGCACATTGACCTCGAGAGCAATAGGCGGGTAAGGCTGAAATATCCAGTTGATCTTGCCACCCTCGTTGCGGTACTGCCGAATCACCCGCAACATGTAGTCGTTGGCCAGCGGCAGGCAGGTGGTGTAGCCGAGCTTTTCGGCCTCGAATAGCGCTCGGACCACATTCTGCGCCGTGAAATAGTCCATCATCGCTTCGCCCGTACAGATCTCGGGGATGTAGCTATGGCCGTTGACCGGATTGTCGCCCAAGAACAGCCTGCTGACGGGTGTCCCGAAGAAATCCACCGTTGGTATCACCTGGCAACCTCCTTACGCTGGAGTCAACGCCTTGGCTCCCGCACCGTTTCTTGACCACCCGAGCCTTTACACCCTTCCGACCCACCTGGCTGCCGCCAACCCAGGCCCCGCCGCCAGCGCTCACCTCGGCCCGTTCACGGCTCAAACATACTGTGCCTCAGGTGGGTTTGCCTCAACCCGCCCGCCGCAGGTCGGGCGCAAGTCAGCTCCGTAGGGGTTTCTGTTTCGATCGTCTCCGCCTCCGGCGAGCAGAACGGGTCACGTGACTCTTGGGGGAGACTTCCGGCGGGACGTGTCGCGAAGGCCAGACGCCGCGGAGCGCTGAAAGCGCGGC